>JBMSHQ010000006.1:0-33522 GCA_049416945.1 Pontimonas sp.
GTGTTCCAGCTGGGCCTAAAATATGCGGAGGCGCTGGGATTACAGGTACTCGATCCCAACGGTTCGTTGGTGACCGTCACGATGGGCTCTTACGGCATCGGCGTGACCCGAATCATGGCGATTATTGCTGAGGGTCACCACGACGACAAGGGCCTGATCTGGCCTCAACACGTTTCGCCTTACGACCTTCACGTGATTGCCACGGGCAAAGACGATGTGGTGTTTGAGCTGGCGGAAACTATCGCGAACCAGGTGGAGCAAGCCGGTTTCGATGTGTTGTACGACGATCGCCCAAAGGTGTCACCGGGCGTGAAGTTCGCCGACGCCGAAGTTATTGGTGTCCCCACCATTCTGATCGTGGGCCGGGGCGCGGCAGAGGGCCGGGTTGAACTGTGGGATCGCGCGAGCGGTGAGAAAACCGAAATATCAGTTGACGAAGCACTGAGTCGGCTCACAGCACACTCTTAGCTTTGCGTCCTGGTAAATGCACAGCCCGGAGGGCTATGCTGACGCAACCGGGCGCCCGGCGCGTCCCCACAATCGAATAGGAGGCCTGTCATGGACATTGATCTCAGCGTCCTCAAGCTGATGGAGTCCGAACGGGACATTCCCTTCGACGAGCTTGTCGTGATTATCGAACAGGCCATTCTCACGGCATACGAAAAACACATGGGTATCGCCGATTTTCGTGGTCAGCGCGTTGACCCAGACGCCCCCCGGGCGCGAGTCGAGCTCGACCGCAAAACCGGCCACGTCACCGTGTTTATCCCCGAAGTCAACGACGAAGGTGAAGTGGTCGGAGAAGAAATCTCCAGCCCCGAAGGATTCGGCCGAATTGCCGCCCACGCCGCCAAGCAGGTCATCAACCAGCGCATCCGCGACATTGGCGACGACCGTATTTTGGGCGAATATCGCGGCAAAGACGGCGATATTGTCTCGGGAATCATCCAGCAGGGCCCTAACCCGCGGATGATTCATATCGACTTGGGCGAGGTCGAGGCACTTCTTCCCCCGGAAGAGCAGGTCCCCGGAGAAAATTACGAACACGGGAAGAGAATCCGTGTCTTCGTCACCAAAGTCGACAAGGGTCTCAAGGGCCCCGCCATTACGGTGAGTCGTTCACACCCGGGTCTGGTGAAGAAGCTGTTCCAGCTCGAAGTTCCCGAAATTCAGCAGGGAACGGTGGAAATCACCTCCATTGCTCGTGAGGCGGGACACCGCACCAAGATTGCGGTGAGGGCATTGCAACCTGGGCTAAACGCCAAAGGCGCGTGTATCGGCGAGCTGGGAGCTCGTGTGCGCGCCGTTCAGTCCGAGTTGGGTGAAGAAAAGATTGACATCGTCGATTTTTCTGATGACCTATCGTCATTCGTGGCGAACGCTCTCTCGCCGGCAAAGGTGAGCAGTGCTTTCATCATCAACGAAGACGCCAAGCAGGTTCGGGCGCTCGTTCCCGACTATCAGCTCTCACTCGCCATCGGCAAAGAGGGCCAAAACGCGCGGCTCGCTGCGAAGTTGACCGGCGCAAAAATTGACATCCAGCCAGACTCCGTGATGGAGGCGGAATAGGCCGAATCGGCCAGACAAGCCCGAGGGAGTAGTATGGAGCCCAACAGGCGGTGCCTGGGTTGTCGTCAAAGCGACTCGAAGGAGAATCTTCTTCGAGTGGTTTCTGTCGAAGGCCGAGCCACCGTGGATCGAAAGCAGGCCCTCCCGGGTCGCGGTGGATATGTTCACCACAGCCCGGAATGTGTTTCGCGGTCGATTCGCTCCCGAGCTTGGGGGCGGGCTCTGAAAGAGCCAGCGCTCGATTTGGGAGAAATCATTCGCCTCGCACCCGCGGGGAACGACGAGAACAGGCTGAACGGCTAATGGACCTTTCATGAGTGGCTCGAAATGAGTCCCGTTCGTAGGTAGCGGTGTGCCCTGGCTGGGGTTCACCCGGACAGGAGAGTTGTGGCGGCAAAACCACGCGTACACGAAATCGCAGCTGAGCTCGGTATCGATTCCAAGCGCGCCCTGGAGAAGCTGAAAGAAATCGGCGAATTCGTCAAGGGCCCTTCCTCCACGGTGGAACCCCCCGTGGCGAGGAAGCTCAAGGCTGCATTCGCTGAAGAAGGCATCGTTCCCGTCGAAAAGGTCGAAGAAAAGAAGCCCGAGCCTAAGCCCGCGGCTAAGCCTGCACCCAAAAAGGAAGCGCCCGCCGCTGAGGAAGCCGCGACCCCTGCTGTCGAGGCCCCACCGGCACCTGAGGCGGAGAAGCCTTCAATGCCGCGCCCTCCAGCTGCTAAGCCCGGTATGCCGCGCCCGGGTAACAATCCCTATGCCTCCAGCCAAGGCATGTCACGCCCAGGAATTCCTCGTCCAGGAAACAACCCCTTTAGTTCAACCCAAGGAATGGGTCGACCCGCTCCGGGTGGAGCCCGGCCCGGCGGTCCCCGCGAGGGTGGCCGCGATGGCGCCCGAGGTGACCAGAGTCGTATTCCCTTCCAACAGCGCGGGGGAGGCGCCGGTCGCCCCGGTGGTTTTGGTGGCCCTGGCGGCGCTCCCGGCGGTCCAGGCGCTGGACGTCCCGGCGGCGGAGGCCGTCCGGGTGGTGGAGGCCGCGGGCGCGGACCCGGTGGAGGAACCGCGGGAGCGTTTGGTAAGGGTGGATCGCGCAGTAAGGCACGTAAGTCGAAGCGCGCAAAGCGCCAAGAGTTTGAAATGCAGGAGGCGCCAACCTTAGGTGGCGTGAGCGTCCCTCGTGGCAACGGCGACACCGTGGTGCGTTTGCGTCAGGGCGCGTCAATCAGTGATTTTGCCGACAAGCTTGAACAAATCACTGGTTTCAACGTTCCCCCGGGAAACCTGGTGACGGTTCTGTTCCAGCTGGGTGAGATGGCGACGGCGACCGAGTCGCTTGACGCTGCCACTTTCGAAATCCTCGGTGAAGAGCTTGGTTACAAAGTCGAAATCGTGTCACCCGAAGACGAAGACAAAGAACTGTTGGAGAGCTTTGACATCGAACTCGAAATCGATGAGGACGAAGCTGACCTGCAAATTCGACCTCCGGTGGTGACTGTGATGGGTCACGTCGACCACGGTAAGACGAAGTTGCTCGATGCGATTCGTCAAGCCGACGTGGTGGCAGGCGAAGCCGGAGGGATTACCCAGCACATCGGGGCCTATCAGGTCTGGACTGAACACGACGGTATTGAGCGCGCCATTACGTTTATCGATACCCCGGGTCACGAGGCATTCACGGCGATGCGTGCTCGTGGTGCCAATGTCACCGACATCGCGATTTTGGTGGTGGCAGCAGACGACGGCATCATGCCTCAGACGATTGAGGCGTTGAATCACGCCAAGGCTGCCGGTGTGCCAATCGTTGTCGCCGTCAACAAGATTGACGTGGCTGGCGCCAACCCCGACAAGGTGTTGCAGCAGCTCACCGAATACGGTCTGGTGGCCGAGGAATACGGCGGGGACACGATGTTCCGTCGAGTCTCCGCCCTTAAGGGAGAAGGCATCAACGAGCTTCTCGATGCTGTCCTTCTCACCGCCGACGCTGGTTTGGACCTTCGTGCGAACCCCAACCGGACTGCGCGCGGTGTCGCGATTGAAGCGAAGCTCGACAAGGGTCGCGGTTCGGTGGCCACCGTCCTGATTCAGTCGGGAACGCTCCGCGTCGGAGATGCGATGGTGACGGGCACGGCTTACGGTCGCGTGCGAGCCATGATTGACGAGCACGGAGAACACATCGAAGAAGCGTTGCCGTCACGGCCGGTTCAGGTGCAAGGTCTCTCGAGCGTTCCGCGCGCGGGCGACAGCTTCCTGGTGACCGACGATGACCGCACTGCTCGACAGATTGCCGAGAAGCGTGAAGCTGCCGAGCGCAACGCTCAGCTGGCAAAAGCTCGCAAGCGCATCAGCCTGGAAGACTTCACCAGGGCTCTCGAAGACGGCAAGATCGAGTCGCTGAACCTCATTCTCAAGGGTGACGTAGCCGGTGCTGTGGAGGCACTCGAAGAGTCGCTGTTGAAGATCGACGTTGACGAGACCGTTCAGCTGCGGATTATTCACCGCGGCGTGGGCGCCATCACGGAGTCCGATGTGAACCTCGCGACAATCGACAACGCAATCATCATCGGCTTCAATGTCCGCCCCGACACGAAAGCCCGCGAACGCGCGCAGCGTGAAGGTGTCGACATCCGCTTCTATTCGGTGATTTATAACGCGCTGGATGAAATCGAAAACTCGCTGAAGGGCATGCTCAAGCCCGAGTTCGAAGAAGTGCAATCCGGTGTTGCCGAAGTGCGCGAAATCTTCAAGTCCTCCAAGGCGGGAACCATCGCCGGATGTTTGGTTCGTTCGGGAACGATTACTCGAAACGCCAAGGCTCGCATTATTCGCGACGGCGTCGTCATTGCCGATGGGCTGAGCATCGAATCGCTTCGCCGGTTCAAGGATGACGTCACCGAAGTGAAGACGGACTTTGAGTGCGGTATCGGTCTCGGCAAAATCAAGGACATCGAGATCGGTGACGAAATCGAAACCATTGAGATGAAAGAAAAGGTGCGTGACTGATAGCCCGCGCTCGCGCAAGCTCGCTGACCAAATTCAGCGAATCCTCGCCGAGAGGCTTCAGAAGGGGTTGCGAGACCCCGACCTGGGGTACGTAACAATCACGGATGTCCGGGTCACCGGAGATCTTCAGCACGCCACTGTCTTTTTCACCGTGCTGGGTACGGATGAGGAACGCGAGCTCAGCGCGAAGGCGTTGCAGCGCGCAACCGGCATGTTGCGCACCGAGGTCGGCAAGCATTTGCGTATTCGACTGACCCCCACGCTCGAATTTGTCCCAGACGCGCTTCCCGAGACGGCTGGCGAAATTGAGCGGCTTTTGGGCGAGGCCAAACAACGCGATGCGGCTGTCCGCGAGGTAGCTGCTCATGCGCACTACGCTGGCGAGGAAAATCCCTATAAAGAAGAAGATGACGCAGGCTAGAACGAGGAGGTTCGCGCATGTCGATGGAACGTGATGACGCACGGGAGTACCACATTGAGTTGGCTCCGGGGGATGTAGGAAAGTACGTCTTCCTGCCCGGTGACCCGGGTCGCTGCGAAATGATCGCGAGCTATTTCGACGACGCGAAGTTCATCACTCGGCACCGTGAATATGAAACCTGGACGGGTTATCTCGACGGCGAAAAAGTTTCGGTCACTTCTACAGGGATTGGGTGCCCTTCGGCGGTGATTGCGTTGGAAGAACTCGTGAAAATTGGCGCGGACACCTTCATGCGGGTGGGCACCTCCGGGTCTATGCAGCCTCACATCAAGCCTGGTGACCTGGGAGTGATCACCGCGGCTATTCGCGATGAGGGCACCACCAGTCACTACCTGCCCATCGAGTACCCCGCGGTTGCCGATTTTGAAATAACACAGGCTCTGTGGGATGTCGCGAATAAGAGCGGCTTGACCGCTCACCTAGGGGTCAGCCAATCAAAAGACTCGTTCTATGGCCAGCATTCGCCAGAGCGCATGCCCGTTGCCAAGCGACTACAAGAGCGCTGGGACGCCTGGATGGGTGGCGGTGCTATCTGTTCGGAGATGGAAGCTGCTGGCCTCTACATCGTCTCCCAAGTACTGCGCGTGCGCGCCACCGGAATCATGATGATCATGGGTCACCCCGATCAATCACCGATGAGCGCGGAGGAATGGGAAGCCTCGAAGGTGGAAAATGTGCTTCCAGTAGCGATTGAAGGCATGCGTGAAATTATTCGCCGGGATAAGGCTCGCTCCAGCTAAGGCCATAAACCGCGTCTCCCTGGCGCTCTGATTCGACGACCAAGCCGTCGTCGATAAGCGATCTGAGTGCGCGCGTTAGCTGCCCGGGCGAATGCCAGAGCTGCGCGATTTCTTCCGCGCTGTGATCGCCCGGACTATCTCGCAGGAGACTGAGTATCAGGCCTCGGACCTGGCGATCGGAGCCCTCATATTTTGCCTGCGTTCTGGGCAGAACCCTCTCGTCGAGGGGGAAGTCGAGGGCTTTCCATCGGCAAGTAGATGCCAGCGGGCATAGCTCACACTGTGGGGAGCGGGCCGTGCAGATCAGTGCTCCCAATTCCATGAGTGCCTTTTGGTTCAAGCAATAGTCATCTACGTCACTATCTGCTTCCATCGCCTGGTGCACATTCTCCAGTCCCTGGCGGATGGACCAATGCCCTGCGGCAGCGACTCCATCTACGACGCGCGCAATGACGCGCTTCACGTTCGTGTCCACTACCGGGTGTGGCTGGTTGTAAGCAAAACATGCGATGGCGCGGGCGGTGTAGTCACCGATACCGGGCAAGGCGAGAAGCTCATTGATATCGCGCGGTAACTCCCCGCCAAATTCGCTCGACACGATTTGTGCGGTTCGATGGAGGTTTTTTGCTCTCCTGGGGTAGCCCATGCGACCCCACTGTTGAAGCACGTCACCCAAGGGAGCCGTGGCGAGTGCGTCGGCGGTGGGCCACCGAGCAAGCCACCCAGTCCAAGCCGGAATCACCCTCGATACCGGGGTCTGCTGAAGCATGACTTCACTCACCAAAATGGCCCACGGGGTGGTGTCGGGGTGTCTCCAGGGCAAATCACGGTGGTTCTCTCGGTACCACTGCCTCAGCGGAGCCCAACTCATGCCCTCGATGCTACGGCCCCCTGTGAGGCAATTTCCGGGGAGAGCACTTAGGGTCAAACTCATGAGGATGTTGGTCACCGGAGCATCGGGCTACGTCGGGGGCCGACTCGTGCCACGACTGCTCGACCGTGGACACGATGTGACCGTGGTGGTGAGAGACGCTCACCGACTCGATAACGTTCCGTGGCGTGATCAGGTGCGGGTCATCGTGGGTGACCTCCACGAGCGTGACATCGTCCGCGAAGCGGTCAAGAACCAGCATGTTGTGTACTACCTGGTGCACTCGATGGCCTCATCAGCTGATTTTGATGTGTTGGAGCGTGAAATCGCGACAGTGGTGGCCGAAGAATCGAAGGCTGCCGGCGTGGGGCGCATTGTCTACTTGGGCGGTCTGCACCCCGAGGGGAAACTCTCGAAGCACCTGGCCTCCCGAAAAGAGGTCGGAGACATTTTGCTCGCCTCCGGCGTGCCGACCATTGTGTTGCAGGCGGGTGTCATCATCGGGTCGGGTTCGGCCAGTTTTGAAATGATCCGCCACCTCACCGAAGTCCTCCCGTACATGCCAGCGCCTAAGTGGGTGAGAAATTTCATCCAACCCATCGCCGTGCGCGATGTTATGCACTACTTACTCGAAGCAGCCCACCTCGATCCGTCAGTCAACCGAGCGTTCGATATCGGTGGTCCCGACGTGTATCGCTATGGACAGTTGATGAATGGATATGCGGTGGAGGCCGGTCTCAAACAGCGCCCGATAGCCTCTTTGCCGGTATTGACGCCCTACTTGGCATCTCAGTGGGTTAATTTGGTGACCCCTATTCCGCGCTCGCTGGCTGTGCCCATCATCGAGTCGCTTCTGAACGATGCCGTGATGTCGAACCACGACATCGATGACGTGATTCCCCCACCTGCGGAGGGCCTTATTAGCTATCGACGGGCTGTGCGTTTAGCGCTTGCGAGGATGCGCGAAGGCGAGGTCGAAACATCGTGGAGGGACGCCCAAGTGCAGGGTGCGCCGCACGATCCCCTTCCGAGCGACCCCGAATGGGCGGGCCACACCGTCTATACCGACATTCGAACGGTGTCCTCTACGGCCCCGGCGGATGTGCTGTGGGGAGTAGTGGAATCAATTGGTGGAGAAAATGGTTGGTATTCCCTGCCGGGGGCGTGGGCGCTTCGCGGTCTAGTCGACAAGTTGGTCGGGGGAGTGGGTTTACGCAGGGGCAGGCGTGATCCAGAAAAGCTCGTCACCGGCGATGCACTTGATTTCTGGAGGGTGGAGCGAGTTGAGCGGGGGTCCATTCTTCGCCTGCGGGCCGAGATGAAGGTGCCCGGTTTGGCGTGGTTGGAATTCGTGGTCAACGACCTCGGTGATCACGGCAGCGAGCTCACCCAGCGTGCGATTTTCTTCCCCCACGGTCTGGGTGGCAGGTTGTATTGGCTCGCGGTGATGCCGTTTCACGGAATTGTGTTCGATGGAATGGCGCGAGGTTTGGCGAGGAAAGCCGAGTCATTGCACGCGGCTGCGGAACTCTCCACCGCAAAATAGTCGCTACACTAGAGGCAACCAGTCACTGGTGTTATCCCAGGTCTGACTGGTTCTCAACAAAACTCCCCGTCGCGTGTGATGCGTGGCGGCGTGTGGAGCAGTACCCAAGGAGATACATGGCCCAGCACGGCCCATCCAAGACGGCTACGCGTTCGTCGAATAAGTCGCGTGCCCGTCGTCGACCCCTCGACGACGAGGGAATCATTCCCATACTTGCCCGCGCGGTGCGCGAGGTCGAAAACCAAGCAGCCCGCGGGAAAGTGAACCCCCAAAACCGGACCAAATTCCAGGTGGCCGCTTTGTTGGTGCGAGAAGAGCGTGCGCGCGTGAAAGACGACACCAGCGTCTCGCCAGCGGAACGAGCCGAGGTGCTCAAACGCCTCGATGGTCTAGCGGCAATCATGGCGAAGACTGCTGCCCGGGATACCAGCTTGATTGCCCTGCTCGCTCCTGAAGCCAAGGTGTCTGACTCGGCAAAACGTCTTCGACGTGATTTCTTGGTCGCCAGCGGTGCTCAATTGGCTCCCGAAGAGCTCATCATTGCGGAGGAGAAGCCGCAACAGACGCCAGAACAGGCGAAACAGGTGGTTCCCCAGTCCGTGCGACAAGCGCAGCTGGCCAACCCCTTTATGTCTCCCGATTTTGCGGCCTATTCGAAGCCATCAGGCAAAGTAGAAGGGCTGCTCACCAACTGGGAGCTAATTGATCCGCTCTTCCGCGCATTCGAACAGGGTGCTGGCGGCGGTGCCGCGTCGATGGAATTGCCACCTGCCGCGTCTTTAGCCACCCCCGGTGGCATTGAACTCATGGTTCACCAGGCGCAATTTGTGGAGGCAGTGAAGAAGGGACGCCGCACCTTCCTGTTAGCCGACGAACCTGGTTTGGGCAAGACGGCTCAGGCGCTCATGGCAGCCGACGTGGCAGAAGCGTTCCCCCTGCTCGTGGTGGTTCCGAACGTGGTGAAGATGAACTGGGCGCGAGAGGTCACCAAATGGGTTCCGGGTCGCCGAGCCACTGTCGTTCACGGTGATGGAACCGACATTGACGCCTTTAGTGACGTATTCATCGTGAATTACGACATTTTGGACCGCCACGTGGGTTGGCTATCAAAGTTTGACTTCCGCGGAATGGTGGTCGATGAAGCTCACTTCATCAAAAACCGCGAATCTCAGCGCTCACGCAATGTTCAGGCGGTCGCAAAAACCATTCGAGCCCGTTTGGCGCACCCCCTTCTCATTGCTCTCACCGGAACACCGCTGATTAACCAGATCGAGGACTTCCGCATGATTTGGGAGTTCCTTGGCTGGATTGACGACAAGAAACCACAGGGCGAGTTGATGGCGAAGCTCGAATCGACTGGGTTGACACCGGTTGACCCCGGATTCTTTTCTGAGGCGAGGCGCCAGGTCATTTCCATGGGCATTGTGCGTCGCCGGAAAGAAGATGTGGCAAAGGATATTCCGGCTCGACGCATTGCCGATATCCCGGTCGAATTAGACGACGAGGCAACCCGCTCGATTCGAGACGCCGAGAAGGCCTTGATTGAGCGCTTGCTTGCCCGCTACGACCGCGTGATTGCCGCCCGGGGAACACCGTCACACGGAGTGGACGAAGACCTGGTGCGTCTGGTCTGCCACTCAGAAATCGAAGAGTCTAAGTCGGATAACACCGGCGAGAACGTCTTTAGCCTGGTGAGGCGCATCGGCACCGCGAAGGCACTCATGGCGGCGGACTACACCTCTCAGTTGGCTAGAAATGTGGGCAAAGTCGTATTTTTTGCCAAGCACATCGATGTGCTCGACGCTGCCTACGCCCATTTCGCCCAGCAAGGATTCCACCCCACACAAATTCGAGGCGACCAGAGTGCGCAAGCTCGCCAAGAGGCCATCGACAAGTTCACCAACGACGAGCAGGTGGGGGTCATCGTCTGCTCATTGACCGCAGCCGGTGTCGGCGTCAACCTCCAAGCTGCGTCCAACGTGGTGTTGGCGGAATTGAGCTGGACGAGTGCCGAGCAAACTCAGGCGATTGACCGCGTCCACCGCATTGGACAAGAGCTACCAGTCACGGCGTGGCGCATCGTGGCTGCACAAACCATCGACCAGCGCATCGCAGAACTCATTGACCAGAAGTCGGGCTTGGCCTTGCGCGCCCTCGACGGTGATGAAGAGGCGACAGCGGTTGAAGGAACGATGCAAGAAGTTGCTCTGGCCAACCTTCTCAGCTCTGCGCTTGAGGCCCGGGCTGAGGCAATGGAACAGGTGCTCTAGCGGCCAAGAATCATCGAGTGAAGGCGGTTCACTCCCCATGCGATGGCGAGTAACAGCACAATCACTACTGCGATGCCTCCGATGTGGAGCAACACTCCCTCCCAGCCCGCGGGCTGCCGGGGATCTAAGAAGTCATAGGGATACCACCCTGTGTAGTGGCCACGAACGACGGCACCGACGGCCCAGCCGACGGGGTAGATGATTCCCACGACAATGGACCACCACGGCAACTTGGGTCGATGGGGATTGGCGAGCCATTCCAACGCGAGGAAAACCGGCATGACAACGTGGAGTACTTCGTTGGGGAAGGTGAACTCTGAGACGAACTCACCGGGTTCAGTAGGTAAGCCACGCAGGAGAAGGTTGTAGACCGTTCCGGTCACGATGCCATAGGCAAATAGCGCGTGGCGAACCATCGCGAGCTTCATCGTGTCGATGGAGCTTTGGAAGTGGTAAAGCCCGCTTGCAACGAGCGCTACGAGATTTGCCAGTGAGGTCTGAATGGTGAAGTAGCTGAAGTACTCCTCTGGCGCGAAGGCGTCATTGAGAACCTGGTCGGTGATTTGAGTGGTGAGCGCCGCGACGAGTGTGACGGCAGCGAGTAGAGAAAGGACCCCGAAAGTGACGCGGGAAGAGCCGGGTTGATTGCTGTCCACGTTGCCTCCTCGCTCGCTCCGCAGTAACCGTAGCAGTGCCGTCACACTGCTAACCAGTCGGTTGTTAGCCTGAGGGAATGTTTGACGTCGTCGTGGTGTACCCCATGGTGACGACGTCGTCCGGCCGGGAGGTTTTGCTCGGTGAAAAGCTCACTGGTCTGGGTCGAGGAAGGTTGGTCGGCCCAGGCGGAAAAGTCGAAGCCGGTGAGTCGATTGTTGATGCTGCGATTCGAGAACTTCATGAAGAGGTTGGTCTCATCGCAAAGTCGCCCCATCTGATTCCGATTGCCACAATCAGCTATCCCTTTCCCACCCGTCCTCATCTTTCGCAGCGGTCGCACGCGTTCTTGCTGGAGCAATTCGACGGTGAGGTGAGGGCAAGTGAGGAACTGCGCCCGCAGTGGTTTCCGGTGGTGCAGATTCCTTTTGAGCGAATGTGGTCTGACGCCAGCTTGTGGCTACCTCACGCACTGGAACAGCGTTTTCAACGTGCCACCATCACCATTGGGGACGAAGACGATGTCATCTCGGTGGAGTGGGAGGACTAGCCCGTGTTCTCGCCGCTATTTGACGCTGACCTTGAGCAGCTGCGCCAAAGAATGGAACAGCTCGATGAGTTTGCCCGCGCCGAGTATGACGGCCATCCCGATGTCGAAACAATTAGGGCGGAGGTGTTCCCCAATGGCGAGGGCTCGTCAGAGTGGGATGACTATCACCGTGTTCGCAGTGAATACGATCGCCGAGCAGCAGAAGAGTTTGACCTGGGTCAGTAGTCGCTTATGTGCGGGCCAGGCTCAGTAGCCACTGGTGAAGTCTTTTCGTGGACAGGCAGTCCACTCGGTTGTATTCGAGGATGTCGCCTCGAATCGATTCAGACTCCGGTTTCGCTGCGGCGACCAGCTCGTGATAGCGGGTAAAAGCCATCACAGAACCAGCGCCTTGAGTGATGCCCTCGCGTTCAGTGCCCGAAAAGTAGAGCGCTTCAAGTTTCTTGAGTGAATAGCTCGGGCTACCCACCGCGATCGAGCGCATGACAACCTTGTAAAGGTCGACTAGTACTCCTTTTTCGACGAGATTTTCAACAATGTCATTTCGGTGGAGTGGGAAGAGAGCTGCGCGGAGATACTTTCTTCAGCATCAACCGCTTCGGCGAGGTGAGCCTGTTGCAGATATCGAATGACACGTTGGCGATGCAGATCCGCCGTGCGCACCATGTGCTCCCGCATGGGGTTGGGCAGAACTGGTGGCGGGTAGCCGCCGCGGACATCAATCGCTACTGAATTAATCCACGCCCAGGGGCAGCGGTCAAAGGTCACCACATCACTAGTCGTGATGCCGAGGCGATGGGCTGAGGTGTAACTCACCTCATCGCCGCCCTACTCTTCCCAGAACCCGCTAGATGAGTTCGAGTGCGGTCAACTTTTCGTTGAGCAGGGTGTTCGACGGCTCGCTCAAGTGGCTTCCGTCCGGGAAGAGCAGGACCGGAATCTTGGGAAGACCACTGATGTCAATCGCTTTTGCCTTCGCCTCGGGGTCCTCATCGATGTTGTGGTAGCGGAACTCCACGCCGTAGTGCTCGAGTATCGCCTGTGCGCGGACGCAGTCGCCACACCACGGTGCCCCATACATGTCAATGGTTTGATCGGCCACAGCTTCCCCTTCCAATCCAGCTGTGGGCCAGCCTACTCACCTTTGATTGGGCGCTTCATTCAGGTTGTCGAAGCCTTGGGCGCGAACCGTGTCGCCATACAATAGGGACGCGGTGAGCGAGTGCCCCATCGAAAACCAAATGCCGATTGGCGGTGATGACGTGGTTGACACCACGGGCCCTGGTCCTTCTATTTCACGCGATGCGAAAGGAGCTCCGGTCTATCGCCCCGGCTTAGACGAAACGGCCTCGGTCGATTCGATTTCGATGCGAATCGAACGCGATTCCTTGGGGGAATTACCGGTCCCCGACTACGCGTATTGGGGTGTTCACACTGCTCGTGCGCTCGAGAACTTTCCGATTACCCGCCGAGCTATTTCAAATCACCCCGACTTGATTACAGCGCTCGCGTGGGTGAAGCAAGCAGCCGCTCGAGCGAACCGCGACCTGGGCGATCTGGACCCCGACATCGCGCAGGCAATTGACCGAGCGTGTGAAGAAATCGCGGCTGGGGCTCTGCATGACCAATTTGTTGTGGGCGCTATCCAGGGCGGGGCCGGGACGTCGACCAATATGAACGCCAACGAAGTCATCGCCAACCGCGCTTTGGAAATCATGGGTTACGAGAAGGGTCGATACGACCTCATTCATCCCATCGATGATGTGAATCGCTCGCAGAGCACGAACGACGTATACCCCACGGCCATCAAAATCGCGATGGTGTTGGGCATTAAACGGCTATTGCCCGAGCATCGTTCTCTCGCTGACGCTTTTGGCGCGAAGTCGGTGGAATTCCGGGATGTACTCAAGGTTGGCCGCACCCAGATGCAAGATGCCGTGCCGATGACTCTGGGCCAAGAGTTTGGTGGATTCCGCACCACCCTCGAAGAGGACTTTGACCGGCTGGGAGAGGTTATTCCCTTCTTGTGCGAGGTCAACTTAGGGGCCACCGCGATTGGAACAGGAATCACCGCCGATCATCGCTATGCCGAAGCAGTGAGGGCTCACCTCGCTGAAATCAGTGGCTTGGATATCAAGACCGCTCCCGACCTGATTGAGGCCACGAGTGACGTCGGGGTGTTCATGACACTAATCGGCGTGCTGAAGCGTTCTGCGGTGAAGCTCTCAAAAATCTGTAATGACCTTCGCCTGCTCTCAAGCGGACCTCAGGCGGGGTTGAACGAAATTAATCTTCCACCCCGGCAGGCGGGCTCATCGATCATGCCAGGCAAGGTCAACCCCGTTATTCCGGAGGTCGTGAACCAAGTTGCGTTTGCGATTATTGGTGCTGACGCGACCGTGTGTGCGGCGGCTGAGGCTGGACAGCTGCAACTGAACGCTTTTGAACCGGTCATGGCGTCGTCAATCTTGCAGTCGTTGGCGTGGATGACCCGTGGCTGTCAAACTCTGCGGGACAACTGTGTGGTGGGTATTACGGCGAACACCGAGAAGCTTCACCAGCAAGTCTCCGCCAGCGTCGGAGTTGTGACCGCTCTCACTCCCGATATCGGTTATCAAAAAGCCGCTAGCCTCGCCCACCAGGCGCTCACTTCGGGCAAGACCATTCGTGAGTTGGTCCTCGCTGAAGGATTGATGTCCGAGGACGATTTGGACCGGGTTCTTTCCCCCGCACGTCTCAGTGGCATCATCGACCCCACCACGGCAATTGTGGTTCCGGAGTTAGGCGATGACTCGGCTTAAATGAACCTCGCCGCCCAGGGGCGGGGCGATGCCTCCGACACGTCCTGAGCGGCGAGTAACTTGACCTCAGTGTGCTCCGGGGGGAGCGAAAGGTCAATACTTTTGCCGATTACAGCTTGATAACGCTATTTGGCTCGGGTGAAACGGCGCGCGCTGATGTCCGTGGGGTGGATGCGCACGTATCGAGGGCGTTCGGTGGGAAAAAGGTTGGGAAGCGGAAGGAGTTTTGCCCGGTCGATATCGCCCATCGATTCCAGTCGCTCCGCGGTGCCGTGGATGACCACGCTGTAGCCCGACTCGTCGTCATAGTGATCGATTTCGAAGGCGACGTGATCATTGACGGTGAGTTCGACCAGTTTTGTGCCTGGGGCGGTGCGAAATACCAGGGTGCGATTGTCGACTACGTAGGTGATGGGGAAAATATCGAGCACTCCGCCGGCCGTGGTCGCGAGCCGTCCCACTTCGTGTTGAGACAGTAGCTCCCAGGCTTCGTCTTCGCTCAACTGACTGACTAGATCAGCGCCATCGCTGCTCATAAGCGCCCTCCTCTTCGTGCGTTTCCAGAATAACGATGGGTCTGCGCGAAAGCTGGGGGAGATGGGGAAGGGGATTCGGGGTGCTAGTCTTGACGCTTGTGCCGTGAAACGGCCGCGGATACAGAGAGCTTCGCCACAAGGGTAGAAGCGCCGCGCAACGAGACAAAGAAAGAGCAGGGTGGACTATGTCTATGACCGCCGAAGAAAAAAAGACCATCATCGAGCAGTATCAGACCCACCCCGGTGACACCGGATCTCCGGAAGTCCAGATTGCTCTGATGTCTCACCGCATCAACGAGCTCACTGAGCACCTCAAGACCCACAAGCACGACCACCACTCTCGTCGTGGCCTTCTGCTCCTCGTGGGTCAGCGTCGCCGTCTTCTTGGCTACCTGCAGCGCATCGATATTGAGCGCTATCGCTCACTGATCGAGCGCCTCGGTCTGCGCCGCTAGAGCCTTTCCGCTCGAATTTCCCTTCCTGCTGATAGCATTGAGGGGCGCACAGTGGTGCGCAATATAACTGCACAGCCCCATCGCATGGTTTACGGCTCGAAGCTGGTCACCGGTGGTGGTCTACTGTGAACGATTCACAGTGCACTTCTACTGTTGGCCAGGCTCCCCCAAATCAGGCGGATTCCTTCCTGACGTGTACTCCGCGGTGGTGGGCTGTGCCTAAGCACTAAAGGAGAAATCACCTATGGAAGGTGACGACATCACATGGAGCGAAGCGGTCCTCGATAACGGGCGCTTTGGCACCAGAACTATTCGTTTCGAAACGGGCCGACTGGCCCAACAAGCACAGGGAGCCGTAGCTGCCTACCTCGACGAGGACACCATGATCCTCTCGGCAACGAGTGCGAGCAAGAGCCCCCGGGAAGGCTTTGACTTCTTCCCCCTGACCGTTGATGTGGAAGAGCGTCAATACGCCGCGGGCAAGATCCCCGGCTCGTTTTTCCGCCGCGAAGGTCGCCCTTCAACTGAGGCAATCCTGGTCTGCCGTCTGATTGACCGGCCGCTGCGCCCCTCCTTCGTGGATGGTTTGCGTAACGAGGTCCAGATTGTGGTGACGGTGCTCTCGATTGCACCCGACGAGTTCTACGACGCGCTCGCCATCAACGCGGCCAGTGCCTCCACCCAGATTTCGGGCCTGCCCTTTAGTGGCCCGATTGCGGGTGTACGCATGGCGCTCATTGGAGACCAGTGGGTTGCGTTCCCCAAGCACAGCCAGCTCGCTGAAGCGGTCTTCGACATCATGGTCGCTGGCCGTGTGGTGAAGAACGCCGATGGCTCGGAAGACGTCGCCATCATGATGGTCGAGGCAGAAGCCACCGAAGGTAGCTGGGACCTGATTCAGGCCGGCGCCACCAAGCCCGATGAGTCAGTTGTGGCCCAGGGGCTTGAAGCCGCCAAGCCATTCTTGAAGAAGCTGGTGGAAGCGCAAGAGAAGCTCGCGAAGACCGCGGCAAAGGAAGTCCAGGACTACCCGGTCTTCTCGGACTACTCCGACGAGGTCTACCAGGCTGTCGATGCAATCGCAGCAGCCGAACTGTCGAAGGTGTACCAAATCGCTGACAAGTTGGAGCGCCAGGCTGCCGACGATGAGCTGAAAGCTCGCGTCAAGGACGCGATCGCCCAGAAAGTCGAAGCGGGTGAACTCGCGGAAGATTCCAACGGGATGGTGTCCGCGGCGTACAAGTCGGTGACCAAGCGCATTATGCGCCACCGCGTGCTCACCGAGGGTATCCGTATCGACGGGCGTACCCCGGAGCAGATTCGTGGTCTAGACGCGGAGGTCGAAGTGATTCCCCGCGTTCACGGTTCCGCCCTGTTCCAGCGTGGTGAAACCCAGATCCTGGGTGTGACCACTTTGAACATGCTGAAGATGGAGCAGCAGCTTGACTCACTTAACCCAGTGACGAGCAAGCGCTACATGCACCACTACAACTTCCCGCCCTATTCGACTGGTGAAACCGGCCGAGTGGGCACCCCGAAGCGCCGCGAAATCGGCCACGGCTTCCTCGCCGAACGCGCCTTAGTGCCGGTATTGCCGACTCGTGAGGACTTCCCTTACGCGATTCGCCAGGTGTCAGAAGCCCTGGGCTCGAACGGTTCGACCTCGATGGGGTCGGTCTGTGCGTCGAGCCTCTCGCTGCTGAACGCTGGTGTGCCGCTGCGCGCACCTGTGGCTGGTATCGCCATGGGTTTGATTTCTGACGAGGTAGACGGCGAGATGCGCTACCGCGCATTGACCGACATCCTCGGTGCGGAAGACGCCCTAGGTGACATGGACTTTAAGGTCGCGGGTACCCGCGAGTTCATCACCGCCATTCAGCTCGACACCAAGCTCGACGGTATCCCCGCGAGTGTGCTCGCTGATGCGCTCAAGCAGGCGAAGGACGCTCGTATGACGATCCTCGATGTGATGAACTCGGCAATTAGCGAACCGGATGAAATGGCACCGACCGCCCCGCGCGTGATCAGTGTGCAGATTCCGGAAGACAAGATTGGCGAGTTGATCGGCCCGAAGGGCAAGACCATCAACGCCATCCAAGATGAGACCGGTGCTCAGATCTCCATTGAGGATGATGGCACCGTTTACATCGGAGCGACTGACCAGGCGATTGCCGAAGAGGCGCGTGCCAGGGTGAATGCCATCGCTAACCCTGTCACTCCGGAAATCGGGGAACAGTATCTGGGAACGGTCGTGAAGCTCGCGACCTTTGGAGCGTTTGTGTCGCTGCTTCCCGGCAAGGACGGTCTGCTCCACATCTCCGAGATTCGAAAGCTTGCCGGAGGTAAGCGAGTGGACGACGTCGAAGATGTGTTGTCGGTCGGTCAGAAGATTCAGGTGGAAATCACCAAAATCGACGACCGCGGCAAACTCTCGCTGTCACCAGTTCTCGACGAGTCCGACACGCCCGCGGAGGGCGAAGACGCTTAGTCAAAAAAGCGATCAGAGGCGGCGAGGAATCCTCGCCGCCTCTGCTGTTTTTCCGCGCAATTACGGGGTTTTGAAGCACCTTTAGTAAATCCTCCCAGCTTATGGTCAGGTTACGCCCAGGCTTTTATTACCCGCTAATCCACTCGCGAGGAGTATCGTGACCATCGCTCCCCTGGGACTGCCTGCAGGCCCGGTGGGGGTTAGAGAGAAAAACTCTCTCGGCTCCGCTGCCGCGACGGCGGGAGTGGGGGATAAAAGAAACAGTTCAAGGGAGAACCATGGATCTGATGGTTATTACGCAGTCGTTCTTCATGCTCGGCTTCGTCGCTATGGCTGCGGGAACGTTGTACTTCGTTCTCGAGCGTAACGACATCAAGCCTGAGCACCGGACGACCGCTACCTACGCTGGTCTGATCACCTTCATCGCTGCGGTGATGTACTGGATCATGACCGACTTCGTAGGTTTCTTCGACCAGTCGATGGGTGACGTCGGGGCTACGATGCCTTTCCGTTACATTGACTGGCTCCTCACCACGCCTCTGTTGCTGGTTGAGTTCGGTCTGATCGTGGCGATTGCCGGTGCCGCGACGAAGGGTTTTGTGACCCGTATCGTCATCGCCGACATCATCATGATCGTCACTGGTTACCTCGGTGAAGTAGGAGAGCCGCTGTCTGCTGGCAACTGGTTCTTCTTCATCGTCTCCAGCCTCGCCTGGGTGTACATCGTCTGGCAGGTCTTCCAGGTCAAGCTGGATGGCATGCCCGAGTTCGCGAAGAACGCCGTGACCATCATGCGTCGCTTCGTTCTTATCGGTTGGGCGATCTACCCCATCGGTACCTCCATTGAGGAGTTCATGACGATCTCCGGTGCTGACGTCAGCGCTGCAGTCGCCATCGCGGCCATCATTTACGTGATTGCCGACGTCCTCAACAAGGTTGGTTTCGGAATGGTCGCTGTTGCAGCGGCCAAGAAGGCCTAACCAACACCTTCACCCTCGCGGGCTGGATTCTTCGGAATCTGGCCCGCGAGGTCGTTAACACCCCACCTCTGGAGGACACCGGTCGCCGCTAGGCTTGACCACTGTGTCGCCCGCGATTGACCTCCCCCTTGACCAGCCCTCTCTAGACGTTGACATCAGTGGTGGCGCTCGTCTCCAGCGCACGATTCACCCCTCTGGCCTAAGAATCCTCACCGAGAGTGTTCCGGGAGCGGCCAGCACGTCTGTTGGAATGTGGGTCGGTGTGGGGAGCCGGGACGAAGACAACGTAGCGTTTGGCTCGACCCACTTCCTCGAACACCTGCTGTTCAAAGGGACACCCAGGCGAACGGCGATGGATATTGCAGAGGCGTTTGACAGTGTCGGCGGAGAACACAATGCCCTGACCGCCAAAGAGCACACCTGCTACTACGCCAAAGTGCAAGATCGCGATTTGAAGATGGCAATTGATGTTCTCGCCGACATGGTGTCCTCATCCGTCATCGACCCCACAGAGTTTGATGTTGAGCGACGGGTCATTTTGGAAGAGCTCGCCATGGCCGATGATGACCCCAGTGACGTTGCCCACGAGCGGGTAACCGAAGCAGTAATGGGTGACCATCCGCTGGGTCGACCCATTGGTGGAAACCCCGACACCATCAAAGCAGCCGAGCGAGACCAGGTAGTCGCTCACTATCAGCGCTATTACCGACCCGACGAACTGGTGATCACCGCGGCTGGGGCACTCGACCACGAGCAGGTCGTCTCGTGGGTAATCTCAGCCCTCCAACTCTGCGGATGGGCGCTCAATGCCGAATCATCACCTGTCGCGCGGCGAGACACCGCTCTTGCGCAACTCCATTCGATTCCCGCGCGCCAGGTTATTCACCGGCCGCTCGAACAGTCCATGGTCGTTCTCTCGATGCCGGGTCTCACGCAGACCGACCCTCGTCGGCCAGCGCAAGCCATTCTGACCACGGTGCTCGGCGGGGGAATGTCGTCGCGGCTGTTTCAAGAGGTGCGTGAGAAACGTGGACTCGCGTACAGCGTGTACGCCTTCGCCTCGAATTATTCAGACGCCGGGATGTTCGGCATGGGTGGGGGCACCTCACCCAACCACGCATCGGAAGTGGCGCTGTTAATGCGTGATCTCTTCATGGAGATTGTTGAAGGGGGCATCACCCGTCACGAATGGGAGCGAACTCGCGGCAACTTGCAGGGTTCCAGTTCGCTCGCTCTGGAGAGCACAGACGCGCGTATGGTGCGGTTGGGGCGCTCCGAACTGCATATGGGTGAGTTTGTCGATCGGGAGGAGGCCCTGCGCCGACTCGACCTTGTTACGCTAGACGATGTGCAGTCGCTCGCCGCAGAGCTTGCACGAAACCCACTGTCCGCCGTGACAGTGGGGGCTGTCAACGACAGCGTCCTAGATGTTCTCGACGATTAGTCGATAAGAATGTTGCCCACAATTTCGCCACGAGACGAGAGGTAGACCGTGTCTCGTTACCTCTACCTGGTTCGCCACGGCGAACAGGTCGACGCAGAATTTGGTCTACCCGACGGTCCGCTCTCGCCACGAGGAAAGCGCCAAGCGGAACTGATTTCCGAGCGGCTGAGCGGTGTCCCCTTCGATCGCGCCTATTCATCGCCGATGGAGCGAGCCATTGAAACCGCTCAGGCGATGACGTCGCGAATGCCGTCGTTAGAAATCGAACCCTCGGCCCTGCTGATGGATTGTGTTCCCTCAGGTCCGAGCCCCGACATGCCTGCCGTCTTTGAGTCGTTCTTTGGTGGGGTGAGTCCGGAAGAGATTCAGGCCGGGGAAGCGCAGATGGCAGACGCCCAGGCGGAATGGTTGACCGTGCGAGCAGGGGACTCGCACGAACTCCTCATCACCCACAATTTTGTGATCGCCTGGTTCGTGCGCGAAGTGTTTGGAGCCGCCCCCTGGCGGTGGATTGGTATCAATCAGGCTCACTGTGGGCTCACGATTATTCGGGTGCGCAGCGCAAAACCTGCCGTCTTGGTCACCCACAACGACTTGGGTCACTTGCCCGCTGAAATGCGCACGGGAATGCCCGACGACCAACCCTTCTAAGACGTCATTTCAGGCGTCCCGCCTAGACTGGAGGGGTGACTGAGGAGGAGGCGAGGGCTCGAATCGCCCAGCTCACCGAGCAGATTGAAACGCTGCGAGACGCCTACTACGCCAAAGATCAATTACTCGCCGACGACCGTGAGTACGACCGAATGGTCGAAGAACTGGAGGCACTAGAGGCTGAATTTCCCCAGTTTGCCCAAGCCGATTCGCCGACGCAGTCGGTGGGCTTTGGCGAATCGACTCTGTTTGCCCCGGTGGTTCACGCCGAGAGGATGTTTAGCCTCGACAACGTCTTTTCGGATGAGGAAATGTTGGCGTGGCTGGAGAAAATCTCAGAAGCCCACCCGCAAGCCCGATTTCTGTGTGAGTTGAAAATTGATGGCCTCGCGCTGAACCTTCGCTACCAACGCGGTGAACTGGTGAGCGCCGCTACCCGCGGGGACGGGGTCACCGGCGAAGACGTCACGGAGAATGTTCTCCACATTCCCGGTATTCCTCAGAAGCTCAGTGGTTCAGGACACCCTGATCTTGTTGAGGTTCGGGGCGAAGTGTTTTTCCCTATCGAGGTGTTTCACGACATGAATCAGTCCCTCGCTCAAGCAGGGGAGCGGGTATTTGCCAACCCGCGCAATGCCGCGTCAGGTTCGCTGAGACAAAAAATCGAGGGCAAGAGCGATGCCAAAAAATCCCTCGCACTCGATCGCCTTACCCGGCTTTCGATGACTGTTCACGGCATCGGTGCCTGGCCACAGCCACCGCTCGATAGCCAGAGTGGGCTCTATCAACTTCTCGCGGACTGGGGTTTGCCAGTCTCTCGCCATTACGCCGTGGAAAGCAATCCACGCGAGGTCCTCTCGTTCATTACTCAGTTTCACGCCGAGAGGGCGGACCTCGACCACGAAATTGATGGCGCTGTAGTCAAAGTAGACCAGTGGTCACTGCAGCGTGAGCTGGGTGCGACTTCGCGCGCACCACGGTGGGCCATTGCCTATAAATATCCACCAGAGCAGGTGACAACCATCCTCCGAGACATCGTGGTGAGCGTGGGACGAACGGGTCGCGCCACACCCTATGCCGTCTTAGACCCGGTGGTGGTCGCAGGAAGTGAAGTCGAGAGAGCAACGCTTCACAACCAAGAGGTAGTGAAGGCAAAGGAAGTCCTCATCGGAGATCACGTGGTCATCCGTAAAGCTGGCGATGTGATCCCAGAAGTCTTGGGGCCAGTAGTCGAAAAGCGCACGGGCAGTGAGCGCGCCTTCCAGATGCCGAGTAAATGCCCCGAGTGTGGTGCCACCTTGGCGCCACAAAAGGAGGGCGATATTGACCTGCGCTGCCCCAATCAGCGCAGCTGTCCTGCGCAGGTGCGGGGGAGGATCGAACATATTGGTTCTCGTGGAGCCCTCGACATTGAAGGTCTTGGCGAGGTGAGCGCCCTCGCTCTCACCCAGCCCCTCGCACCACAGTTGCCGGTGTTGACCAGCGAGGCGGGACTTTTCGCACTCACCACGCAGGCGCTGTTCCCCGTGGTCTATCAACCCCGAGATCCCGACACGGGTGAAGGGAAAACCGACGAGACCGGTAACCCGGTTGCCTTGACACCTTTTCGACGCAAACGCCAAAAGGGCGACCCGAGTCCCGAATCAATGGGGGGTTTTTCGGGTGACGAAGAAAGCGTGCCCTCTAAAGCGGCCCTGGAACTTATCGAGCAGTTAGAAAAAGCGAAATCAAAACCTCTATGGCGATTCCTGGTCTCTCTCAACATTCGCCACGTGGGCCCCGTGGCAGCGCGCGCACTTGCTGACCATTTCGGTTCCCTCGCTGCTATCGAAAACGCTGGACGAGACGAACTTGCCGCGATTGATGGGGTAGGCGACACCATGGCCCAATCGATCATCGATTGGCTGTCCGTGGACTGGCATCAAGACATCTTGGAACAGTGGCGAGAGGCTGGGGTGAGCTTCGAAGAACCCGGTTGGAGTGGCCCGAACGAATCAGTTGATGGCCCACTCTCAGGGGTGAGCGTTGTGGTCACCGGGACGATAGAGGGTTACACGCGTGAGGCCGCAGAAGAGGCTGTTCGACAAGCTGGGGGAACTCCGGTGTCGAGTGTCAGCAAGAAAACCGGGCTTGTCGTTGCAGGCCCGGGGGCGGGGTCAAAGCTCACAAAAGCAGAAAGCCTTGGGGTTCCCATCGCCACCGCTGAACAGTTTGCGCAGGTGCTCGCTCGGGGCCTTGATGCGCTGGGTGAGGGCGCAAATTCGCCGGTCTAGACTGGAGAGTCGACTGCCCGAACGGAGAACAATGAGCGACATTACCTCTGAGCAAGTGCGCCATCTGGCCAATTTGGCTCGAATCGCACTGACAGATGAAGAGGTCCAACGTCTCACCGGTGAGTTGGGTGCCATTGTGGCGGCAGTCGAAAAAGTGGGCGAAGTCGCTACCCCCGATGTGGAGCCCACCTCACATCCCGTTCCGCTGGGCAACGTGTTCCGACCGGACGTCGTGGGTGACACCCTCACCACTGATCAGGCGATGGCGGGTGCGCCCGATCACGATGGATCGCGATTTAGAGTGACCGCGATCTTGGGAGAAGAGCAGTGAGTGAACTGACTCGCCTGCCCGCCATCGAGTTACGGGGGCTGTTGAACGCTGGCGAAGTCTCGGCGCAAGAAGTCACCCAGGCCCACTTGGATCGGATTGCCGAGGTTGAGGATTCGGTTAGAGCTTTTCTCCACGTGAGCGAAAACGCGCTGGCAGAAGCGAAATCTATCGACGCGAGGCGCGCAGCGGGGGAAAGCCTGCCCGCAACTGCAGGCCTACCCATTGCCGTCAAAGACGTGTTGTGTACGACTGATATGCCGACGACAGCAGGTTCGAAAATTCTGGAGGGCTGGATACCCCCCTATGACGCGACGGTGGTGGCAAAGTACCGCGCAGCGGGAATGGTGGCCTTGGGAAAGACCAACATGGACGAATTTGCGATGGGGTCGTCTACCGAGCACTCCGGTTATCAGCGCACCGCAAACCCATGGGACCTCGAGCGCATCCCAGGAGGTTCAGGGGGAGGCTCCGCCGCAGCTGTCTCCGCATTTGAGGCTCCTCTTGCGTTGGGAAGTGACACGGGGGGCTCCATTCGTCAGCCCGCTGCGGTCACTGGAACTGTCGGGTTCAAACCCACCTATGGAGGCGTGAGCCGTTACGGGGTGATTGCCCTAGCCTCGTCACTCGACCAGGTGGGCCCTGTCGCGCGCTCGGTGATTGACACGGCACTTCTGCACGACGCTATTTCTGGTCATGACCCCCACGATTCCACGTCAATTGCCTCCCCGTGGCCATCCATGGTGGACGCCGCGGTGACTGCGGCCGCAGCCCCAGATTTGACCGGTGTGAAATTGGGTCGGGTCCTTCAGCTCGACACGGACGGATTTCAACCGGGTGTGCGCCAGCGCTTCCATGAGTTGTTGGAGCTAGCCAGTGCCCACGGGGCAGAAATCATCGACATTGATGCGCCCCACTTTGACTACGCCGTATCGGCTTATTACCTGATCCTGCCGGCTGAGGCGTCGAGCAATCTCGCCAAATATGATTCGGTCCGATTTGGCCTTCGGGTGACACCCGAAAATGGTCAGGTCACTGTGGAAGACGTAATGGCGGCGACCCGCGAGGCGGGGTTTGGCGATGAAGTAAAACGCCGCATCATTCTTGGTACCTATGCCTTGAGCGCTGGCTATTACGACGCGTATTACGGCAAAGCACAGAAGGTACGCACCCTGATTCAACAAGACTTCAC
Source organism: Pontimonas sp. (assembly GCA_049416945.1). Lineage (GTDB taxonomy): Bacteria > Actinomycetota > Actinomycetes > Actinomycetales > Microbacteriaceae > Pontimonas. Next base: position 24,830 of record JBMSHQ010000006.1, read on the forward strand.
AAAAGCTTTTGCTCAGGTTGACGCGCTGATCACCCCCACGGCTCCGACCACCGCGTTCCGCTTTGGCGAACAACTCGATGACCCGCTCACGATGTGGGCCAATGACATGACCACGATTCCAGCGAACCTCGCAGGCGTTCCGGGGCTCGCGTTGCCAATGGGGCTTGCCCCAGAAGATGGGTTGCCAGTGGGAGCGCAACTCATGGCGCCTGTTTACGAAGACCAACGACTGTTCCGAATCGGTGCGGCCTTGGAGGCCCTGATCGTGGCACGGGATGGCCACCACGTCTCCTCGCTAGTGCCCGAACCTGGCCAACCTCGAGGGGCGGTGGGCTAATGGCAAAGCTCATGGACTTCGACAAAGCTCTCGAGATGTTTGAGCCCGTGATTGGACTCGAAGTTCACGTGGAGTTGAACACGGCGACAAAGATGTTCTCGCCTGCGCCAAACCCGGCTGCCTCCCTTGAGGATTTTGCTCCTAACACCGCGATTTCTCCGGTATGTCTGGGCCTTCCCGGCTCACTCCCGGTGGTGAACGAGCAAGCGATTCGCTCCAGCATTTCTTTGGGCCTCGCGCTGGGTTGTCAGATCGCTCAGACCTCTCGCTTCGCTCGTAAGAACTACTTCTATCCCGATTTGGCGAAGAACTACCAGATCAGCCAATACGACGAGCCCATTGCCTTTGATGGCATGGTCGAGGTGGAGCTGGAGGACCAGACTCTGTGGAGCGTAGACATTGAACGCGCCCACATGGAAGAAGACGCTGGCAAGCTCACCCACATCGGTGGCGACACGGGGCGTATTCACGGTGCCGAGTATTCGCTCGTTGACTACAACCGCGCCGGCGTTCCTCTCGTAGAAATCGTGACCCGCCCCATTGTCGGCGCGGGAGAGCGGGCGCCCGAGCTTGCTCGGGCGTATGTGCAAACCATTCGGGACATCGTGTTGTCTCTGGGGGTCTCCCAAGCCCGAATGGAGCGAGGTAACCTTCGCTGCGACGCCAACGTGTCGTTGCGCCCCAAAGGTCAGAGCGAGTTCGGTACCCGCACCGAGACCAAGAATGTGAACTCGTTTAGGTCGATTGAGCGCGCTGTTCGATACGAAATTCAACGGCAGGCCGCCCTTCTCGCGGCCGGAGAGTCAATCACCCAAGAAACCCGGCACTGGCATGAAGACACCGGTCAAACCAGCCCGGGCCGGCCCAAGAGCGACGCGGACGACTACCGGTATTTCCCCGAGCCCGACCTGTTACCGGTGACGCCCGATCCCGCCCTACTCGATGAGCTCAGGGCGCAGCTTCCCGAACCTCCGGTGGCGAGGCGGCGGCGTCTGCGTGACGACTGGGCGTTGCCCGCCATGGATTTCCAGGCGATTGTGAACGCGGGAATGCTTGACGATGTGGAAGCCACGATTGCGCTGGGGACGAGCGCTCAAGCAGCCAAGAAGTGGTGGCTGGGTGAGATTTCTCGAATTGCAAATGAACGAGAAGTCGAGCCTCGTACCCTAGTAAGCCCCGAACAAGTGGCCCAGCTGGAAAACAGTGTCCAATCTGGCGTCATCAACGACAAAATCGCCCGAGACGTGCTCTCCCGCATGATTGAGGGAGAGGGCACCCCCGAAGAAATTATTGAAAAGAATGCCATGGCGGTGGTGTCAGACGACTCGGCGCTTCTGGCTGCAATCGATGAGGCGCTCGCCAATGACCCTGATGTGATGCAGAAAATTCAAGAAGGCAAAGTCCAGGCAGCTGGCGCCGTCATCGGACAAGTGATGAAGGCCCTAGGAGGCCAAGCCGACGCCAAGCGAGTGCGGGAATTGATTTTGGAGCGGGCCGGTCAGTCGGGCTAAACCCCCGACCGGCTATGAAATACTGGAGACATCATGAACGTGTTCCTCTTCATCATCTCGTCGTTAGTCTTCCTGGCATCGTTCCCGATGTTTGCCTACTCGTTCGTCGTGCCCGAACAGTTCGCGGCACTCCTCTTCGGCGCAGGCGTGCTCACCTCGGTGTTGGCGTTTGTGATTCCGATCGTGGTGTTGGGACGCTCTGAGCGCTAAAGCCCCTCGTCACCGATCACCCGAGCGGTGAACCCCGCGAGTCTTTTATGAACACCCTCTGAACGTCGTCGCACGGTGTCAGAGGCTTGCGGGTGTTCAGGGTCTTCCGCGGGTTTCATTCGGATGAGCGCCGAGCAGGAGAGATCTCGGCACAGGTAGGTGCCCACAGTGTCACCGCGCTTGCCGCGGTGGCCTGCTTTAGGCGCGACAAACAGACTCACCTGGGGTGCGGGCTGCTGGGTGTGACACAGAGAACACATCGCCGGCTTGCCTGCCGGCATGGCCGATTCCGCCGCGCGGAGGGTGACACCTCTCGGCGTCGAACCATCCCAGTACACGATGTAGCCGCGGTGTGGACGCTCGGGATCCCGCCACCCAAGAAACTCCCGCTCATCCCAGACCGTCTCGTGCAACCCGGGCAGAGGAATAGAGTCGCGCTCTGTATCGTCCACATTAACCAATGCCTCCCGAATTTGATCAGGAGTAAGTGGCCGCATCTCACCATTTTAAGAGCTGAAACAGTAACGCCAGCCCCGAAGGGCTGGCGTTAGCTGAATTGTTCGACGCTTAGAGCGGGCGAATGTTTTCTGCCTGCGGGCCTTTTTGGCCCTCGGTCACATCGAATTCGACCTTCTGGTTTTCTTCGAGGGAGCGGTATCCAGATGACTGGATGGCGCTGAAGTGGGCAAACACGTCTGCTCCACCATCGTCGGGGGTGATGAACCCGTAGCCTTTGTCGGCGTTAAACCACTTAACGGTTCCGGTGGCCATGAACTTCCTTTGCTGTTGCTGTCTTGCTGGTAGGAGTTTCGAGGGACGAAACAACTCGTCAACACTCCCCGTTGTGCTCCCACACAACCAACTTGCGAAGGTAGATCAGTCGAACTTCAGGGGTTTGTCACGCGGATACAGCCTAGCGGGGTCCCAGGATGTGTGCTGAGCCCCCACACCAAGCTTTTTCAGAATGTATTAATCACCCCGCTCTACTCTGCCAAGAGGAGGTTGTGGGTGAAAAAAACCGAACAAGAGTCTGTGTGGGATTACCCGAGGCCACCTCGCTTGGAGCCCAGCTCTGAGCACGTAGTCGTTCGCCACGGCGGGGAGGTCATTTGTGACACCACTCGTGCCTATCGCGTGTTAGAAACCTCTCACCCTCCCACCTACTACCTGCCTCCCGAAGATTGTCGGATGGAGTTATTCGAACCCGTCGCCGGATCAACGGTGTGCGAGTTCAAAGGTGTCGCCCACTACGCCGACCTCGCGGTAGGTTCGAAGCGCCTGAGCCGAGTGGCGTGGTGGTATCCCGAGCCCACCGAGCGATTTCTTCCGATTCGGGGCTACATTGCCCTCTACCCCGGCCGGGTCGATGAGTGCACAGTCGATGGTGAGCGCGTTGTCGCGCAAGAAGGAGACTTCTACGGAGGCTGGATTACCTCCCGCGTGACCGGCCCGTTCAAGGGCGCTCCCGGCACCTGGGGTTGGTAAGACCGCTCTTAGGTTGGCTGGTCTAGGCTGTGCGCGTGGCACAAACAGACGCCTCAGCTGCGCGTGACGACATCGTCTATCGCCCGATTGTCGAATCGGATGTAAAACTTATTCGCCTCATCAACAATGACGCCTATCCTGCCGTGCCAAGAGCGACCGGCGATGAAATGGCGACGTTGGTGCAGAAAGCTCCCTGGGGCGTGTTGGCCCAAAGCGGCGATGACATCGCAGGGTTTGTTCTGTGCTTTGATCCGGGCGCCGATTACGATTCGGAGAACTATCGATTCTTTGAAGAAAATTTCGACTCCCACTTCTATATCGACCGAATTGTGATTGCGAAGCCTTTTCGCGGTGTCGGGCTGGGTGCAGTCCTCTACAACCAAGTATTCGACGCGGCGAAGGCGCGTGGTGCCCGCCATGTGACCTGTGAGGTCAACTTGGACCCGCCTAACCCGGCGAGCATCGCGTTTCATCGGAAAATGGGCTTTTCCGACGTAGGAACCCAGGACACCAAAGGTGGATCTGTCGTGGTGCAACTCATGGCAGCAGAAGTGGGTGCGCTCGCGTGAGCGATTCTGCGCGCCCCACGGTGGGCATAGTGATCCCCGCCTATAACGAGGAAGCCACAATTCGAGCGTGTGTGACGGCCGCGGTGGGGCAGACAGTTCCAGCACACGAAATCATCGTGGTTGACAACAAATCCACTGACCAGACCCCAGTCATTCTTCGCGAACTCATGACTGAATTTGCCGACGCTCCTATTACGGTTCTGCGCCAAGAGCGGGCGCAAGGAATTACACCCACCCGCAATATGGGTTTTGACGCGGTAAAAAGCGACATCATCGGCCGAATCGATTCCGACACTTTGCTTGAGCCAAACTGGGTCGAACAGGTTCAAAACGTGTTTCTCAACCCAGACGTTCACGCGGCCACGGGACCTGTGATTTATTACGACATGCCGCTTCGGAGATACATGGCGCGAGCCGATGACACTGCCCGAAAAGCGATGTTTCGGTTAGCGACCAGTTACGCATTCCTGTTTGGCACCAACATGGCTCTCCGCCGCGAGGCCTGGTGGGAGGTGCGCGATGAGACGTGCTTGGATGAAGAGGATTTGATGCATGAAGACATCGACCTCTCTGTGCACCTGTTCGACCATGGTTTGAAAGCGGTGTACGCGTCACAGATGGTTGCCGGAATGTCAGCCCGGCGCCTCGATAGCACCCCGAGAGACTTTTATGACTACGTTCAACGCTTTGAGCGCACCTATCGCCACCACGGAATTCGCAAGCGACGGTTGCGCGTTCCCGCATGGGGATACCTCGCGATCTACCCCATTGCGAAGGGGATGCGTTGGGGCCACCAACTTCGTCAGAACACCCTCTCGAGGTTCAGCTCCAGGTAATCCGGCTACACTCACTGCTACACGGGAGCCCCACAGGCTGAGAGGAAGCGAAAGCTTCGACCGTCGAACCTGATCTGGATAATGCCAGCGCAGGGAGGACCTCTATCCCGTGCCCCATCTGAACACCACAGAAAGGCACGCTGATGAATACTGCGTCACCACTACCTCGTCGCTGGAGCACCCGCGACATTGTTACTGCGAGCGTCGTCGCCGTTGCGACGGGGCTGTTGTTTGCCGTGTGGAACGTGGCAAACGCCCCCATCCTCGACCCCCTGGGCGCATTGGTGCCGGGCCTTTCTGCAGTGGGCCATGGGGTGTGGCTGCTCGGAGGGCTGCTTACCGCGCTAATTATTCGCAAACCAGGCGCCGCCTTCTATGGCGAAGTGGTCGCGGCCACCGTTTCAGCGCTGATTGGAAACCAGTGGGGTGTGATCACACTGCTCTACGGTGCGGTCCAGGGTCTCGGTGCCGAGCTCATCTTCGCGATTTTGCTCTACCGCTCGTGGGGGCTTGTCTCGGGACTTCTTGCCGGCGCCGGTGCGGGAGTTGCGATGGCGGTACTCGACCTTTCTCTCTACTATGCCGGTGCTGACACCCTCTTCACCATCGTGTATGCCGCCGCCTCGGTGGCATCAGGGGTGCTAATCGCCGGTCTTGGCGGCTTCGCCCTCGCTCGGGCGTTGGCTCGAGCGGGAGTGCTCTCACGTCGATGACGCTGGTAACCCGGGGAGCGGAGGTCGAAGCAGAAAGTTTCGGCTTCCGCTACCACGGGTCTGAAAAACCTGCATTTCCTGAGCTCAACTGGAAGCTGCCCGCGGGAGCGAGCGCATTGATTGTGGGCCCATCGGGCTGTGGCAAGTCGACACTTGCTCGCTCACTAGCGGGCTTATTGAGCACAGACGAGGACGGAGTGTTCTCAGGCTCTCTCCACCTTCGGTCGAGCCAGGCTCTCGATGAGCCCGTGCGAGTGGGAATGGTGCTGCAGCAACCCGACGATCAGACGATTTTGCACACGGTGGGAGACGACCTGGTATTCGGGTTGGAAAACGTTGGTGTCGAACCGCACGAAATGCCCCAGCGAATGAGCCAGGCTCTCGCTCAAGTGGGTCTCGACCTACCCTTGGACCACCCCACGTCCCAGCTGTCAGGGGGCCAGCGGCAACGACTCGCACTCGCAGGTGCGCTCGCGATGCGACCCCAATTATTGGTTTTGGACGAACCACTGCAGGCTCTGGATTCTGATGGGAGACGCCAAGTCTTAGACGCGATTCGCGCAATAAGAGACTCAGAGTCAATCACCCTCGTCGTTATTGACCACGACCCAGCTCAATGGCGAAGCCTGGTTGAGCACGTGGTGATGATGGATGCCGAGTCAGCAAAGGTGTTCTCGGCCGATTCAGCGCCCCTTGCATGGAGCGATGAACTACGCCCACTTGGTCGGCGTCAGGAGACTGAGGCGGAGGAACGACTTCATTGTCACAACCTTGTGGTCGGACGACACACCCCCCTTAGTGGCACACACTCACTGTCCGTGGCATCGGGAGAAATCGTTGCCATTACGGGACCCAATGGCTCTGGCAAATCCACGCTGGCGATGACCGTGGCGGGGCTTCTCACTCCGTTGGGTGGCGTTATCTCAATCCCGCCTCATCCTCACCAGCTGACTTCTCGAGAGCTTGCCCGGGCGGTTTCGTTCGTTCCGCAAAACCCGGCGCACCATCACATCGGCGATACGGTCGCGGAGGATCTGGCGCGAGGGCTTGATCTCTATGACGGGTCGAACGCCGACGAACGGTTGGCACTGTGGCTAGAGCGTTTTGGACTTCGTGAGCTCGTGAACCAGCACCCGGCCACGCTCTCCGGGGGTGAAGCGAGGCGATTGGCGCTCGCCAGCGCCACGATTGCGGGTCAAGGACTGCTGGTGTTGGACGAACCGAGCCAAAGCCTCGACCGCGATGCACGCCAGACGTTAGTCGACTTGCTCGGTGAACTCGCATCTGAGGGAGTGGGCATCATCGTGGTCACCCACGACCGTGCACTGATTTCGGCGCTTGGGGCTCGCGAATACGCGCTACCCCCTCAGGTCCAGCCCACGGCCAGATCTGTGTCGGTTCCCGGCCCCCGTTGGTTGACCCGCGCGAACCCACTCGCCGTCTTGGGTGCGGCCACGGCGCTTGCCGCGGGGCTGGTCGCTCGGGTGGACGTTGCTGAATCACTTATTGCCCTGCTTGCCATCATTGTTCTGCTGGGCGCGGGGCGAGCGTTGACGAAAAAAAGTCTCCTGCGATTGATTCCGGTCTCTATTGCCGCGGTATTCGCGGCACTCACGATTGCCCTCTACGGGGAGCAATCGGGGACGATTTTGTGGTCCTGGGGGCTGATAACCATCAGTGAGGGTTCTCTTTCACTCTCGCTTGCGACACTGTTACGTATCACCGCGATCGCCGCCCCGGCGGTGGTCCTTTTTCAGTCAGTCGATGCCACACGGCTCGCGGATGCGCTCAGCCAACGCCTCCGCCTTCCCGAGAGGTTTGTGATGGGTGCGCTTGCGGCGATGAGGTTGGTCCAGGTTCTCGGCGATGACTACCGCCAACTGCTGATGACGCGTCGTTCTCGCGGGGTCGCTGATCAATCCCGGCTTCGACGCCTGCCGCGAGACGTCTTCACGATTTTGGTTATTGCTCTGGGCCGCTCGAGCGTGCTCGCTACTGCCATGGAGGCCAGAGGGTTTGGCGGTGGGCCACGGACACATTTTCGACGCAGTACATGGTCAGCGAGCGATTGGCTGATTCTGGGAGCCGGGGGCGCCGTCGTCGCGATAGCTCGGGCGGGCTCGGAAGTGTTAGCAGGTGTTCTATGACTAAGCGGGAACTAATCGTCATCGATGGTCGAAGTGGCTCGGGAAAAACGGAATGGGCTCGGGCGCTCTCTACAGAGTTGGGCTTTGAAGTCGTGAGCCTCGACGAGGTCTACCCCGGCTGGGATGGTCTCGACGCGGGACAGGCCCTGATCGCTCGAAAGCTGTTGCCACAGTGGGTCGAGCACGGTGAGGTGAGCGTGCCGCAGTGGAACTGGTCGACCATGTCCTATACCTCTGTGCGCAGTGTGGTCTCGCCCCGGGGCCTGATCGTTGAGGGTTGTGGCGCGTTATCGGCCCGCACCGTGCGCCTTGCCACGAGGACCGTGTGGCTTGACACCCCCGAGCACGAACGGTTCCGCCGTGCGATTGCTCGAGACGGTGATAGTTATCGCGCCCAGTGGACGAGATGGGCGAGGCAAGAAGAGAGATTTATCGCTCTTCACCGCTCCCCAGAGCTCGCGGAAGAGCGAGTGAAGAACTAGGCCCAGCCGAGTCGGTGTAACTGCTCGTCGTCGATTCCGTAATAGTGGGCAATTTCATGTACCAAGGTGACATGAATTTCTCGGCGGAGCTCTTCGAGGGTGGAGCACACCTCAATGAGGGGTTCTCGGTAAATCACGATGCGATCGGGTAGCTCGCCGTATCCGTAATCACCCCGCTCGGTCAGAGCAATACCGTCGTACACCCCGAGGATGTCGTCGCCCGGGGGTGGGGAATTTTCGACAAGGAACACGACGTTATCGAGTCCTTCGACCATCTCGTCCGGGAGGAGGTCGAGTGCCTCGACCACCATCGCTTCGAATTCTTCGAGTGTGGGCCAGTTCATGGGGTGAGTAACGGGGCTTGAACCCGCGACCTCCTGGACCACAACCAGGCGCTCTACCA
>JBMSHQ010000007.1:0-33296 GCA_049416945.1 Pontimonas sp.
GAGCCATCGGACCGTCAGTGGCGGCAACCACGAGGATTGCACCGTCCATCTGAGCAGCACCGGTGATCATGTTCTTGATGTAGTCAGCGTGACCAGGGGCGTCCACGTGTGCGTAGTGACGCTTGTCGGTCTCGTACTCGACGTGCGAGATGTTGATGGTGATACCACGCTGCTTCTCTTCCGGAGCGGAGTCGATGGACGAGAAGTCACGTGCCACGTTGACAGCCGATGGGTGGCGGTCAGCGAGCACCTTGGAAATTGCAGCGGTCAGAGTGGTCTTGCCGTGGTCGACGTGACCAATCGTTCCGATGTTTACGTGCGGTTTGGTCCGCTCGAACTTGGCCTTAGCCACTGTGGTCCTCCTCAGGACTTCGGTGTTTGAATCGGGGGTCCCGACTCAAACGGATCGGATTTCTTGGTATTTCAAGGCTCGGCGAGCCTATTCGGTCGGGCTTAGTCTCCCTTGCCCTTCTGAATAATCTCGTCGGCCACTGCCTTCGGGACTTCAGCATAGGAGTCGAAAGTCATCGAATAGACGGCGCGGCCCGAGGTCTTCGAGCGCAGGTCACCGACGTATCCGAACATTTCCGACAGCGGCACGAGGGCACGCACGACCTTTACGCCGGTCGCGTCCTCCATGCTCTGGATCTGCCCGCGGCGCGAGTTCAGGTCACCGATGACGTCACCCATGTATTCCTCTGGGGTACGCACCTCGACGGCCATCACTGGCTCGAGCAGAACAGGGTTCGCCTTCTTCGCGGCCTCTTTGAAGACCATCGATCCGGCAATCTTGAACGCCATCTCCGAAGAGTCGACGTCGTGGTACTGACCGTCCAGCAGAATCGCTTTGACTCCGACTGTCGGGTAGCCCGCCAAGACACCCACCTGCATGGCGTCCTGGATTCCTGCGTCCACCGAGGGGATGTATTCACGAGGAATACGACCACCGGTGACTTGGTTTTCAAACTCGTAGCTGGTCTCTGCGGTGACCTCGAGCGGCTCGAGGGTGACCTGGACCTTGGCGAACTGGCCGGAACCACCTGTCTGCTTCTTGTGGGTGTATTCCTGCTTCTCGACCGCGCGGCGAATGGTTTCGCGGTAGGCCACCTGGGGCTTACCCACGTTTGCCTCCACGTTGAATTCGCGCTTCATGCGGTCCACCAAGATGTCGAGGTGAAGCTCACCCATACCCTTGATCACGGTCTGGCCGGTCTCGGGGTTCAGTTCGGTACGGAACGTGGGGTCTTCCTCGGCAAGCTTCTGGATAGCAATCGAAAGCTTCTCCTGGTCAGCCTTGGTCTTGGGCTCAATCGCCACCTCGATCACGGGCTCGGGGAAGGTCATCGATTCCAGAACCACCGGGTTGTTCGGGTCACACAGGGTGTCACCCGTGGTGGTGTCTTTGAGGCCAATGACGGCGTAGATGTGACCGGCGGTCACCTTGTCCACGGGGTTTTCCTTGTTGGAGTGCATCTGGAAGATTTTTCCGATGCGCTCCTTCTTGCCCTTGGTGGAGTTGATGACCTGAGCGCCGGATTCGATCGAACCGGAGTACACGCGGACGTAGGTGAGACGACCGAAGAAGGGGTGTACCGCAACCTTGAACGCCAAAGCGGAGAACGGCTCCGAAGCTGAGGCCTTGCGGGTAATCGACTTTTCTTCGTCGTACTGGTCGTGCCCTTCCACCTCGGGAACATCAAGCGGTGACGGCAGGTAGTCCACCACTGCGTCGAGCATGGGCTGCACACCACGGTTTTTGAACGACGAACCACACAGAACCGGGTAGGCCTCGCTGGCGATCGTGAGCTGACGGATACCGGCCTTAATTTCAGCAATGCTGAGCTCTTCACCACCGAGGTACTTCTCAAGAAGTTCCTCGCTCGATTCAGCAACGCTCTCGAGCAGCTGGGCGCGGTATTCCTCGGCTTTTGCCTGCATGTCGGCGGGGATGTCGGTGGTCTCGTACTGAGCACCCATCGTCACGTCACCCTTAGCGTCACCCGGCCACACCTTCGCCTTCATTTCGACGAGGTCGACGACACCGGTGAAGTTGGACTCGGAACCAATCGGCAGCTGGATCACCAGCGGCTTCGCGCCGAGACGGTTGATGATGGTGTCGACGGTGAAGTAGAAGTCCGCTCCGAGCTTGTCCATTTTGTTGACGAAGCAAATACGGGGCACGTTGTACTTGTCAGCCTGACGCCACACGGTCTCCGACTGGGGCTCGACACCCTCTTTGCCGTCAAACACCGCAACCGCACCATCGAGCACGCGAAGGCTGCGCTCCACCTCTACGGTGAAGTCCACGTGGCCCGGGGTGTCGATGATGTTGATCTGGTGGTCAGCCCAGAAACAGGTGGTCGCGGCGGAGGTGATCGTGATGCCACGCTCCTGCTCTTGCGCCATCCAGTCCATGGTTGCGGCACCGTCGTGCACCTCGCCGATCTTGTGCGAGATACCGGTGTAGAACAGGATCCGCTCAGTGGTCGTGGTTTTTCCGGCGTCGATGTGCGCCATGATGCCAATGTTGCGGACCTTGTTCAGGTCAGTAAGCACGTCCTGTGCCACAGTTCTCCTCCAGGAGTGGTCTAGGTGGTAACGATTACCAGCGGTAGTGGGCGAAGGCCTTGTTCGATTCGGCCATCTTGTGAGTGTCCTCGCGACGCTTCACTGCGGCACCGAGGCCGTTAGAAGCATCCAAGATTTCGTTGGTCAAACGCTCCGTCATCGTCTTTTCACGACGCGAACGGGCGTAGCTCACCAACCAGCGCAGGGCGAGGGTGTTCGCACGGTGAGGCTTGACCTCAACCGGGACCTGGTAGGTCGAACCACCCACGCGGCGCGAGCGCACCTCGAGGGTCGGGCGAACGTTGTCCAACGCCTTCTTCAGAACCTCAACAGAGTCCTGGCCGGTCTTAGATGACACACCTTCGAGAGCGCCGTAAACGATGCGCTCGGCGAGACCCTTCTTACCCTGCACAAGAATCTTGTTGACGAGCTGGGTCACAACGGGAGCCCGGTAGACCGGGTCAGCGACGACGGGGCGCTTAGGCGCGGGTCCTTTACGAGGCATTACTTCTTCTCCATCTTCGCGCCGTAGCGGCTACGCGCTTGCTTACGGTCCTTGACGGCCTGGGTGTCCAGAGAGCCGCGGACAATCTTGTAACGAACACCGGGGAGGTCCTTCACACGACCACCGCGCACGAGCACCATCGAGTGCTCCTGCAGGTTGTGGCCTTCACCCGGGATGTACGCGGTGACTTCGGTTCCGTTGGAGAGTTTGACACGGGCCACCTTGCGAAGAGCCGAGTTCGGCTTCTTAGGCGTGGTGGTGTAAACGCGGGTGCATACTCCGCGCTGTTGCGGGTTTCCGCGGAGGGCGGGAGCCTTGGTCTTCGAGACCTTGGGCTTGCGACCCTTACGAACCAGCTGCTGGATCGTTGGCACAGTGAACTCCTAGTTTTTTCTTCTGCACGGTGACAGTTGTGATGGTGGGCTCCGGAACATGACGGGTGTGTCACGCTCCGGCCGACATCGAACCGAAGGACACCTGGTGGGGTGAGCGACGGTATGCCGTGGGGGCGAACTGCAGCTCAGGAGAGCTGTGGTCTATCCCTTGTTGTGACGTCCGTGACCCGAGACCTAGCTGACCCAAATTTCTGGGCACCCGCTACGGGCGTGCCAACGAACACACAGTCCACCAGATTACTGCCCGAATGCCCCACGGTCAAATGATTTTCTGACAGGTTTCCTACCTAAGTCGCCCCGATCAGTGCCACCATTGCCCCCACCAGTAGCCAGGGCCCAAAAGCTATCGGATCATGAGGGCCAAAATGCCCACGAATCAGGCCCCACAGCGACCAGATTCCCCCGAATAACACGCTTAGAGCGAGCCCCCACAAGGCGAATTCAATGTCGTACCACCCCAGTTGAAGCGATATGGCACCCCCGAGTTTTACATCTCCAAAACCCAGCGGCCTTCCCGGCGCCTCCGCCGCGCACCACAACAGAGAAACCACGAGTGCACTCGCTATCACGGCTTCGCTCGCTCTCCCGTGCGCCCCTACTGATTCCAATTGACTGAGCGCCGTGGCAGCGGAGAATCCCCACAACGGCAGCGTGAGTCGGTCCGGCAAGCGGTGTTCCCGCAGGTCAATTACCGCGAGGGGAATGGCAACCACGGCGAGCGCGATGTGCGCATAAACCAGAACACCCACCCGGTCGAGCTAACCAGGAGGAAAGCGCGGTGGGTGGGTGTTATCCCCAGAGGGGACTACTGGTAGTTCTCGGAAGAACCCTCTTCGGAGCTGAACGCGTCGAAGTCAACGAACGAGAGGTCGTCGACCGAACCGAACGCGTCATCTTCGCTGAACAGGCGTGCCGGGTAGTGCTCGGCGCGGGCCTCTTCGGTGGGTTCCACGGTGATGTTGCGGTAGCGCGACAAACCGGTTCCCGCCGGGATCAGCTTTCCGATGATGACGTTTTCCTTCAGCCCCACGAGCGGGTCGCGCTTGCCCTGCATGGCGGCTTCGGTGAGAACACGGGTGGTCTCCTGGAAGCTCGCGGCGGACAACCACGACTCGGTCGCCAGCGATGCCTTGGTGATACCCATGACTTCCTGACGGGCCGAAGCGGTCTTCTTCGATTCGGTAAGTGCCTCGCGGTTGATCTGGTTGTAACGGGTACGATCAACCAATTCACCGGGCAGCAAGGTGGTTTCACCGTGGTCAACCACGGTGACCTTGCGCAGCATCTGGCGCACGATGACCTCGATGTGCTTGTCGTGAATCGGCACACCCTGTGAGCCGTAGACGCCCTGCACACCATCGACCAAGTGCTGCTGAACCGCGCGAACACCCTTGACGCGAAGAACTTCCTTCGGGTCAACCGGGCCTTCGTGCAGCTGAGCGCCAAGTTCGACGTGGTCGCCATCAGCAACCAACAACTCCATACGCTTGGAGACGGTGTAGTTAACCTCGTCATCTCCGCTGTCGGGAGTGAGGGTGATCTTGTACTGCGTCTCGGTCTCTTCGATCTTGATTCGACCAGCGGCTTCCGCGATGGGGCTGGCGCCCTTCGGGGTACGCGCTTCAAACAACTCGGTCACACGGGGCAGACCCTGAGTGATGTCGTCGGCCGATGCAGAACCACCGGTGTGGAAGGTACGCATGGTGAGCTGGGTTCCCGGTTCACCAATCGACTGAGCGGCGATGATACCTACGGCCTCACCCAGGTCGACCGGGGTACCGGTCGCCAAGGAACGGCCGTAGCAGGCGGCACATACACCGACGGTGGACTCACAGGTGAGCACCGAGCGGACGTTGATTTCGCTGACACCGGCAGCAACGAGTTCGTCGATGAGAACATCGCCGACGTCGCTTCCGGCTTCTGCCACCACCTTGCCCTTGGCGTTGGTGGCGTCGGTCGCGAGGTTACGGGCAAACACTTCGTTCTCCACGTTGTCGCTGCGCACCCATTCGCCTTCGGCGTTTTGGTGTGCAATGGGGAAGGAAACACCCTTGGTGGTGCCACAGTCTTCCTCGCGGATGATGACATCCTGCGACACGTCCACCAAACGACGGGTCAAGTAACCCGAGTCGGCGGTACGCAGAGCAGTGTCGGCGAGACCCTTACGCGCACCGTGGGTGGCGATGAAGTACTCGGCCACGCTCAGGCCTTCGCGGTAGCTCGAAATGATCGGGCGGGCAATAACCTCACCACGGGGGTTCGACACCAGACCACGCATACCGGCGATGTTTCCGACCTGCAGCCAGTTACCGCGAGCACCCGAGGTGACCATGCGGTTGATGGTGTTGTTCTCTTCGAAGGCCTCACGCATCGCGTCGTTGACCTCTTTGGTGCCATGGCTCCAAATTTCAACGAGTTCGCGACGACGCTCCTGGTCAGAAATCAGACCCTTGTCGAACTGGGCCTGAACTTTCTCAGCCTGCTTTTCGTACTTGGAGACGATGGTCTCTTTTTCTTTCAAGCGAGGAACGTCGCTCAGTGCCACCGTGACACCCGAGCGGGTGGCCCAGTAGAAACCGGCGTCCTTAATCTTGTCCAGAGTCTCAGCGACGACCACCTTGGGGTATCGCTCAGCGAGGTCGTTGACCAACGCGGAGACGCGACCCTTGTCGACGACTGCTTCCACGTAGTAATAGTCCGAAGGCAAGAACTCGTTGAACATGGCACGACCCAAAGTGGTCTCCATCAGCATGGTCTGGCCCTGAACGAAGCCTTCCGGCTGCTTCTTGGGCGAGAGGTGCACGTTGTTCAAACGGATCTTGATCTTGGCGTTGAGGTGCAACGAACCCTGGTCCATCGCCATCACGCCTTCTGCAATCGAGGAGAAGACGCGACCCTCACCCGTAGCGCCTTCACGCACGGACGTGAGGTGGTGCAGACCAATGATCATGTCCTGGGTGGGCACGGTCACCGGGCGGCCGTCGGAAGGCTTCAAGATGTTGTTCGACGCGAGCATCAGCACGCGTGCTTCAGCCTGAGCCTCGACCGACAACGGAAGGTGAACGGCCATCTGGTCACCATCGAAGTCTGCGTTGAACGCAGCACACACGAGCGGGTGAAGCTGAATGGCTTTACCTTCGACCAATTGCGGCTCAAACGCCTGGATACCCAAACGGTGCAGGGTGGGTGCGCGGTTGAGCAGAACGGGGCGCTCACGGATGATCTCTTCGAGAACATCCCACACCTCAGCCCGCATGCGCTCCACCATGCGCTTGGCATTCTTGATGTTGGAGGAGTGGCCCAGGTCCATCAGGCGCTTGATCACGAAGGGCTTGAAGAGTTCCAGGGCCATCAGCTTCGGCAGACCACACTGGTGCAACTTCAGCTGAGGACCGACCACGATGACCGAACGGCCCGAGTAGTCCACGCGCTTACCCAACAGGTTCTGACGGAAACGACCCTGCTTACCCTTGAGCATGTCGGAGAGTGACTTCAGGGCACGGTTACCGGTTCCGGTAACGGGGCGACCGCGACGACCGTTGTCGAAGAGGGCGTCAACCGCCTCTTGCAGCATGCGCTTTTCGTTGTTCACGATGATCTCGGGAGCACCGAGGTCGAGCAGACGACGAAGGCGGTTGTTGCGGTTAATCACACGACGGTAGAGGTCGTTGAGGTCGGAGGTGGCGAAACGACCACCATCGAGCTGCACCATCGGGCGCAGCTCCGGCGGAATCACAGGAATCACATCCAGCACCATCGATGCCGGGGAGGCACCTGTGGTGAGGAACGAGTTCACGACCTTCAGGCGCTTGATCGCACGGATCTTGCGCTGGCCTTTACCGTTTTCAATTTCGTCGTGCAGCATCTCAGACTCGGCCTTCAGGTCGAAGTCTTCGAGGCGACGCTGAATAGCCTCGGCACCCATCAGGGCGTCGAAGAACATTCCGTAGCGGTCCTGCACGTCCTGGAAGACGGCGTCTTCGGCTTTCAGGTCACCGACCTGCAAGCTGATGAACTCTTCCCAGACGCGCTCGAGGTGAGCGATCTCGTCGTCGAAGCTCTTGCGAATCTGCTGCATCTCGCGCTTACCAGCGTCGTCCGCCTTGCGCTTCTGGTCAGCCTTGGCCCCAGCTGCTTCGAGCTCTGCCAGTTCCTTCTCAAGCTCGGTCATCCGCTCTGCCAGAGCAGCGTCGCGCTCCTTTTCGAGGTGACCGATTTCCATGCGCAGTTCTTTTTCCAGCTCCGGCATTTCGCGGTGGCGGGCTTCAGCGTCGACACGGATGACCATGTAGGCGGCGAAGTAGATGACCTTCTCGAGGTCTTTCGGTGCCATGTCGAGGAGGTATCCCACAC
Source organism: Pontimonas sp. (assembly GCA_049416945.1). GTDB lineage: Bacteria > Actinomycetota > Actinomycetes > Actinomycetales > Microbacteriaceae > Pontimonas. The sequence continues at coordinate 7,822 of JBMSHQ010000007.1, forward strand.
GGCTCGGCACACCCTTGAAGTACCAAATGTGAGTGACCGGGGCGGCGAGCTCAATGTGGCCCATCCGCTCACGACGCACCGAGGACTTGGTCACCTCAACGCCACAGCGCTCACAGACGATGCCCTTGAAGCGCACGCGCTTGTACTTGCCACAGGCACATTCCCAGTCGCGGGAGGGTCCGAAGATCTGCTCACCGAACAGACCGTCCTTCTCCGGCTTCAGGGTGCGGTAGTTGATGGTCTCCGGCTTCTTGACTTCACCGTATGACCACGCACGGATGTTGTCCGAGGTGGCAAGACCGATGCGGATTTCGTCAAACGTGGTTGCTTCCAGCACGTTGTCTCTCTTCTTCTCTTCGCTCGAAAATTGTTGGTGGCCGGGTTAGATTTCGTCGACGCTCGACGACTCGAACCGGGTGGAAATGTTGATACCGAGTTCTTCGGCAGCGCGGTAGAGCTCGTCATCGCTGTCCTTCAGCGACACGGTCTGACCGTCGGCGGCAAGCACCTCAACGTTCAGACACAGCGACTGCATCTCCTTCATCAACACCTTGAACGACTCGGGAATACCCGGTTCCTGGATGTTCTCGCCCTTGACGATGGCTTCGTAGACCTTGACACGGCCCAGGATGTCGTCGGACTTAATGGTCAGAAGCTCCTGCAGTGCGTAGGAGGCACCGTAGGCTTCAAGCGCCCACACCTCCATCTCACCGAAGCGCTGACCACCGAACTGCGCCTTACCACCGAGCGGCTGCTGGGTGATCATCGAGTACGGTCCGGTCGAACGGGCGTGGATCTTGTCGTCAATCAGGTGGTGCAGCTTCAAGATGTACATGTAGCCGACACTGATCGGGTCAGGGAAGGGCTCACCGGAGCGGCCGTCAAACAGGCGGGCCTTTCCGGTAGCGTCCACCATCTTGTTGCCGTCTTTATTCGGCAGGGTGGAATCGAGCAGGCCTACCAGCTCTTCCTCGGTCGCGCCGTCAAACACGGGGGTGGCGACCTTGGTGCCGGGCTTGACGTCCTTGAATGCCGCCGGCAGGTTCTTGGCCCAGGCGGGGCTGCCGTCAATCTTCCACCCCTGCTTGGCAATCCAGCCGAGGTGAATTTCGAGGACCTGTCCGATGTTCATACGACCTGGAACACCCAGCGGGTTCAGGATGATGTCAACCGGAGTTCCATCCTCGAGGAACGGCATGTCCTCGACGGGGAGAATCTTGGCGATGACACCCTTGTTTCCGTGACGTCCGGCGAGCTTGTCACCTTCGGAGATCTTGCGCTTCTGCGCGATGTAGACGACCACGCGCTGGTTGACACCAGAGCCCAGTTCGTCTTCGCCTTCTTCTGCGTCAAAGACCTTCACGCCGATGATGGTTCCCTGCTCACCGTGGGGCACCTTCAGTGAGGTGTCGCGCACTTCGCGGCTCTTCTCGTTGAAAATCGCGCGCAGCAGGCGCTCTTCCGCGGAGAGCTCGGTCTCACCCTTCGGGGTGACCTTTCCGACGAGGATGTCACCGGGGCGCACCTCGGCACCGATACGGATGATGCCTCGCTCGTCGAGGTTCGCCAGCAGTTCCGGACCGACGTTCGGCAGGTCGCGGGTGATTTCTTCCTTACCCAACTTGGTGTCGCGAGCGTCCACCTCGTATTCCTCGATGTGAATCGAGGAGAGGGTGTCGTCCTTCACCAGGTTCTGGCTCAAGATAATGGCGTCTTCGAAGTTGTAACCCTCCCATGACATGAATGCCACGAGCAGGTTCTTGCCCAGAGCCAGTTCGCCATCTTCGGTGGCGGGGCCATCAGCGATGACTTCGCCAGCTTCGACGCGGTCACCCGCGGAGACGCGAACCTGGTGGTTGTAGTTGGTGCCCTGGTTCGAACGGTCGAACTTACGCAGGTAATAGGTCTTGGTGCCACCCTTGTCCTGCTTCACCACACAGTGGTCAGCAGACACCTCGGTTACCACTCCGCCGGTCTCGGCAACAATCACGTCACCGGCGTCAACCGCGGCAAACGACTCCATACCGGTTCCGACCAGCGGGGACTCGCTGCGAAGAAGTGGCACAGCCTGACGCTGCATGTTCGCACCCATCAGGGCGCGGTTCGCGTCGTCGTGCTCGAGGAAGGGAATCAGCGATGTCGCGACCGACACCATCTGGCGCGGTGAGACGTCGACGTAGTCGACGGCCTCCGGGGCAACCAATTCAACTTCTCCACCCTTCTTACGCACGAGGACCTTGTCCTCAGCGAAGGTGCCATCGGCGTTCATCGGCGTTCCGGCCTGGGCGACGACGAAGTCGTCTTCGTCGGTGGCAGTCAAGTAGTCAATGGTCTTTTGAACCTTGCCGTTTTTTACCTTGCGGTAGGGAGTCTCGATAAAACCGAACGCGTTGATACGGGCGAAGGACGCGAGCGAACCAATCAGACCAATGTTCGGGCCTTCAGGGGTTTCGATCGGGCACATGCGGCCGTAGTGCGAGGGGTGAACGTCACGGACTTCCACACCGGCCCGCTCACGGCTCAAACCACCGGGTCCGAGTGCCGAGAGGCGACGCTTGTGGGTAAGACCCGAGAGCGGGTTGTTCTGGTCCATGAACTGGGAGAGCTGGCTGGTGCCGAAGAACTCCTTGATGGCCGCCACGACCGGACGCACGTTGATCAGCGTCTGCGGGGTGATGGCCTCAATGTCCTGGGTGGTCATACGCTCGCGCACCACGCGCTCCATACGGCTCAGACCCGTGCGCACCTGGTTCTGAATCAGCTCGCCGACGGCGCGGATACGACGGTTACCAAAGTGGTCGATGTCGTCGGTGTCCAAACGCACGTCCACCTTCTTGCCGTCGCGGAGACCGGCAATGGTGGTGCGACCCTCGTGCAGGGCAACGAGGTAGCGGATGGTCTGCACGATGTCTTCGAGCGTGAGCACAGAGACGTCAAGGTCTTTGTCCAAACCGAGCTTGCGGTTGAGCTTGTAACGGCCCACGCGGGCGAGGTCGTAACGCTTCTCGTTGAAGAAGAAGTTGTCGAGCAACAGACGCGCTGCTTCAGCGGCGACCTGCTCACCCGGACGCAGCTTGCGGTAAATGTCCTTGAGGGCTTCTTCCTTGGTGAGGATGGTGTCCTTCTCAAGCGCTTCGAGGATCGAGTCGAAGCCAGCGAACTCCTTGGCAATTTCTTCGCTGGTCAGACCCAAGGCCTTCAAGAAGACGGTGACGGACTGCTTGCGCTTGCGGTCAATACGCACACCCACGCTGTCGCGCTTGTCGACTTCAAACTCGAGCCACGCACCGCGGCTCGGGATAATCCGGACCGAGTGAACCTCTTTGTCACTGGTCTTGTCGATTTCGGATTCGAAGTAGACACCGGGGCTTCGCACCAGCTGCGACACCACAACGCGCTCGGTGCCGTTGATGATGAAGGTGCCGCGCTCGGTCATCAGGGGGAAGTCACCCATGAACACGGTCTGGGTCTTGATTTCACCGGTCTGGTGGTTCATGAACTCTGCTTCGACATACAGAGGAGCGGCGTAGGTCTTGCCGCGCTCCTTGCACTCTTCCAGCGAGTACTTTTCCTCTTCGAGGTAGGGGTTGGTGAACGACAACTGCATGGTCTCGCTGTTGTCTTCGATGGGGGAGATCTCTTCGAAGATTTCCTCCAAACCGCTCTGCTTAGAGATCACCGGTTCACCCGCGGCGGTGGCTTCCTTAACGCGGGCCTTCCACGCGTCGTTGCCGACCAACCAGTCAAAGCTCTCCGTCTGCAGTGCCAGCAGATCGGGGACCGTCAGGGTGTCCGTGATTTTGGCGAACGAGAGCCGCGGTGCGACTCGGCCGTTCTTGAGTGAGGATGCGGTGTTAGAACGCGCAGCAGCCAAGAAAATAACCTCCCGGGGTAGTCGTCACTACCCCCGTCATTGGTGAGCAAACCGTGTCAGATTGCTTCCACGAACAGCCCTTCAGAGAGCCCAGGTCGCCACAATTTGCGACATTCTCAGAGTCGACCGCCATATGACGACTTGAGAGGACAGGAAGCAACCTCCCACCTTACTCTTTTTTTGGGGGGCTGTCTAGCTGTTATTTCGGCTTTCTCTTTGGTAGTCCGAGCCGACTAGCCTCACAGGGGTGAGCGCCTGGATGTCGAACCTCCCCGCAGAGGTCACTCTCTCCCACAGCGGGTTTCTCGCGAAGCTCAGTCGAGACCGATTCACCGCTTCAGGTGTGGTTCTGAGCGTGGATGGAATCGCGCAGTCGCAAGTGAATCCAGACGACCCCACCGACCTGCAATTTGAATACATTCGGCGCATCGGCCACATCGTGGATCTCTTTCGCCCAGCCACCGCACCGATTACCGCTGTGCACCTCGGCGCTGGAGCACTGAGTGTCCCCCGCTACATCGCCCACACCAGGCCCGGCTCACGCTCACAAGTCATTGAATGGGAGCAGGAACTCGTCAATCTTGTCCGAGAGCACATTCCCTGGGATCCGTCGTGGAGCATCCGCGTGCGCTACGGCGACGCCCGGGAGAGCCTGGGCTCGTTACCCACTGGGCTTGTGGGGTCAGTCGACCTCGTCGTGGTCGATCTCTTTTCTGGCAGCAGCACCCCAAGCCACCTCACCACTTTGGAGTTCTACCAAGAGATTCGCCCACTGCTGCGCCCTGATGGGCTCATTGTCATCAACGTGGTCGATGGCAGGCCTCAAGATTTCACCCGCGCCCAATGCCGCACGTTGAAAGAAGTCTTTGGGTTTGTGGGGCTATCGGGGGAATCCGGGGTAGTTCGCGGCCGTCGATTCGGCAACGTCGTGCTCGTGGCCACCCGTGAAAACGACGAACCCGAATGGTGGGGCAGCCTGCAACGCCTGGGCCCCCACCCCACCAGTGTGCTCTCGGGGGTATCACTCGATCGCTTCATTGCGCACGCTCCACTCCAAACGGATCACGAGCGTCTACCGTCCCCTCGGCTCGGCCAGGGCTTCTTCGGCTCAGAGAGTTAATCGCCAGGTTGTGGAGTGTTTCGCACTCCATCGGCTCAGACCTTCTAACCTGTGGCCATGGCCGACCTCGACCGCGTCACCGTGTGGGCACACGCACTCTTGCGTCTGCATCTCGACGGTGAGGGCTGGTCGTTTGGATTCGACCACGCGAAAACGCGCTTTGGTCAGTGCGATCACTCGGAGCGACGCATCACCCTGTCGCGATACCTCGCGCAGCGTGAAAGCGACGATGACGTCCACCAGGTGTTGTTGCACGAAGTCGCCCACGCCTTGGCCGGGCCCCGCGCAGGACACGGGCCGCAGTGGCGCCGAGTCGCGACAGAGCTGGGCTACGACGGAGGTCGCACTCATGATTCCCCTGCCGCTACCGACAAAGCACGCTGGTTGGGAATATGCCCCTCAGGTCACGAAATTATTCGTTTTCGTCGGCCAGGCAAGACCACCTCATGTGCGCAGTGCTCCCCGCGGTTCAACCCCGACTACGTGATTACCTGGCACGACCGCACAGTAGCTAGCTGACAGACACCTTCGGCCCAAAAGCCACCCAGCCAGAAAAATCGCGTCCCACTCGTTCAGCAGCTCCCGCAATCAAATTGGGGTATGCCCACGCGCCATCGCTGACGTCGGCTCCGCCGGCACTCAGGTGGTAGTACTGGCACTCCCCTTTCCAGGAGCAGGTGTAGGGGGTGGGGCTTTCAGTGAGGTGATCAAACATCACCGAGTGGGGGGCGAAGTACCAGTTGCCCTCAATGCGGACCACATCATCTTCTGAGGCGTCAGCGAGAGTGACACCGCCTAGTTCAGCTTTCATGTCCGCGAGTGTAAGTGGCTGAACTGGGGACACAGTGAACCCCAGCACAATGAAGACATGAAGGTTTCGGTTCGCACGACACTTGCCTGCTCGATTGACGCGGCGTGGGAGGCACTTCACACCCCCGATGTCTTTAGAGAGGTGTCTGCTCCCTTCACGAAATTCCGAACTGATGCCGGAAGCAGCCTGCCCCCGCGTTTCACGACTGAGACTGACTACCCGGTCACCGTGATGGCAATGGGACTGATTCCGATTGGGCGGCAAACGATTAATCTCACTGACCACGTCTCCGACTGGGCACACCGGAGCGTTGTCGATTCGGGGAGGGGTGAGAGCGGTGCCTTGTCGGCGCTTCGCAATTGGCGCCACGAGATGTCGCTCACTGCTCGAGAAGACGGACGCGTCGACTTCTCCGATCAGCTCACCGCCTCCGCAGGGCTCCTCACGCCTCTTGCGTGGTTGGGGCTTCAGCTTTTTTGGTGGTGGCGCAAATTCAGACTGCTTGCCATCACTCGAAGCCTCGACCGGCCGATTACTCGAACCTGGAACCAGCGCTACCGAGCAAAGTCAGCGATGTGGAGCGGCAAGGTCAACCCGGTTTTGGCTGAGGTCGCCTCGACACTCACGCCAGGAAAGGCTCTGGACGTCGGATGTGGCGAGGGCGCCGACGCTATTCACCTCGCCGAATTGGGCTGGGACACTCTCGGGATAGAAGCGTCATCGGTGGCGCTGTGGCGAGCACATCGAGAAGCCACTGCTCGCAAGAGAGACTCCACCCCCCTTTCGGTCACCTGGCGAGTAGCCGACATCTCACAGCCCTGGTCGTGGCGAAGTGAGCAGTTTGATTTTGTGAGCCTCCAATTCATCCACACTGACTCGGAAACTCGCGCCCGCATCTGGTCGGAAGCGTTCGCCTCGGTAGCCCCAGGTGGAACGCTACTGATTGTGGGGCACGACGTATCCGACGCTGAAAAAGGCATCCGTCGACCCCCCGCCGAGATGTGTTTCGACGTCAATGAACTCACCCGCGTCGTTCCAAGCGATTGGTCACGCGTGGACGCACGCGTCCGCGAGCGCACTCAGCTGATTGACGGGGCAGAGACGACGGTGGGTGACGTCGTCCTCATTGCACAGCGTTAGGGTAACGCTCCGACGGACGCGAGCGCGGCGCGCAGAAGAGATCCGCGGCCTCCCTCAAGCTCAGACACCACGTCGTCGCTCGCCGCCTCAGCCGGGGTCATCCACGTAATCTCCAGGGCGTCTTGTCGCGGCTCGCAGGTGCCCGTGACCGGCACCACATAAACCAGTGAGACTGCGTGCTGGCGCATGTCGGTGTATTTCGAGTCGGGGAAGGGGAAGTATTCAGCGATGTGCGCGGGCTGTGGCGAAAGGGGAAGTTGCGGAAACGCCATCGGCCCCAAGTCCTTCTCGAGGTGGCGAAACAATGCGTCGCGAAGTGTTTCACCAAAAAGCACTCGGCCTGACACCAAGGTTCGGGTCATCGACCCGGCCGTGCCCACGCGAAGTAGTAAGCCGACTTCCGTGACCACCCCTAGCGGGTCAATTCGGACCGGGAGTGCCTCCACATAAATCAGAGGAAGGCGTTGGCGAATCTCTTGCAGCTCATCGTCAGAGAACCAACCGGAGTTGGGGTCGGGAGTTCTCGTTGACGCCATGGTTCCTTTTTACTCTCTTCGACAGGCTCAGCGCGCGCTAGTCGATTTCAGCGGTGAGCCGCTTGGTAATGGCCTGTTCGAGCGCGTCTGGCTCAATCCGCCAGTGCGCCACTTCAACACCGTCGACCAAAATCACCGGAATGAGATCGCCATATAGCTCTGCCCACAACGGATTGTCGTTGAGTGACACCTCTTCGGTGAGGACATCCACCATGGGTTCGGTGACGCGGTCGACGACTTCTTTCGCATCGTCACACAGATGGCAACCGGGTTTGCCAATCAGTGTCACCGTCACAGACATGTCCCCCACCTTATGCTGAGACGAATGGGTCGTGACAAGTCAAAGAAGTCTGAAGGCGAATCTTCGCCCACTTTGGTCTTTGTCGATATCGACAACACTCTCCTTCCCGGCGCGGTCGTTTTTTTGTTTGCTATTGAGGCATGGCGCAACGGGCTCATCACTTTTTCCGACGTGGTTCCCGCCATATTCGAACAACGCCATTTCAAACGTCGTGGGGAATCTGACCATCGGGTGGCCTCGATTGAGGAGCGCGCTTTGAGTCTCATTCGGGGGCATCGGGTCGAAGAATTTGACCGGGTTGCCCAGCTCACATTCGATAAGCGGATTAGTAAGAGGCTCTTTCCTGAAGTCGTTGACGTGTTGGGTAAACACATGGCCGCAGGCCACAGAGTCTTTTTGGTGTCTGCCAGCCCGCAGGGCCTCGTCGACGTCATCGCCCAGAAGCTTGGACTCACTGGAGGGGTGGGTACGGGACTGGGGGTACACGACGGGGTGTTCACCGGCGAGCTCACCGACGGCCTGCTGCGCGGAGACGGTAAGCGACTTGCCGCCCAGCAGCTCGCCAAAGCACACGGCGCACGCCTCGAGGACTGCTACGCACTAGCCGATTCGATGGCGGACCTCTCCCTGCTCCAAAGCGTGGGACACCCGATGGCGATCAACCCCGACCAGGCACTTCACCAAGAAGCGGCCTCGCGAGGCTGGCCGATTATCTGGCCACAGGGAACGCACCGGTATCGCCGGTTGCGAACCTAACTACTTCTTGTTGCGACGCTGGTGACGGGTCTTACGCAGAAGCTTGCGGTGCTTTTTCTTCGCCATCCGCTTGCGACGCTTCTTGATAACAGAACCCATTACTCACCTCTGATGTAACGCGCGTTAGGCGCGTGGACGATTGCAACCTGTCGAGTGTAGCGCAGGCGCGGTACTAGCCAGCTCTCTCGATTGGGTCCGCCCCCACTTGAGCAAGCAGGTGGCTCACCGCGTTCTCCGGAATCCGAAAGGAGCGTCCGAAGCGAATGGCGGGCATCTCACCGGAGTGAACCATGCGATAGACCGTCATGCTCGAAACACGCATGACGTCAGCAACTTCCTGAACAGTCAAAAAGCGCATCTGGGGCACGGAGTCGGCCATTCCGCTGTGTCTCCTGTGACGAGAGTGACGAGTGTTACCTGAGAAACCTTAGACCTGCCCAGAAGCGGTGTAAAGGTCGAATTTTTTAGAAGCGGCCCAAAAGACCATCGAGTTGCCTGCGCAACTGGCCGATGGTGGTGCCAATTTGATAACCCGCAGGCCACAAGTCCACATAGGGCATGTCGGGCCGGAAGCTGGGAAGTGAGCCCGGGTGCCCGGGGGCGATGTGGTCAAGCCACGCCTCCACATCGCGCAGGGGGTCTGGCACTAACGAGTAGTAACGGTGCTGTCCGTCCTCTCGGACGTGGACTAAGCCGTGCTCGCGCAACACCTTCAGATGCTTCGACACGGTGGGCTGGGTAATTCCCAAGCGGTCGACCATCTCTCCCACACTCATTTCGTTGGCGTGAGTGTCGGCATCAGTGCCCGGGACGTGCCCATCAGCGCGCTCGCGCAATAGTTGCAGTAGGTCGCGACGGGTCGGCTCCGCGAGCACATCAAACAGGTCAGCCACGAGAAAAACCCTACCGGGCACTTTCGCGGAGTACCATGTCGATTTGTCGTTGACTCTCTTCAACAGAAAGCAGGCAGCGTCATGGCCCAGTGGTTCGGCCGACTTCGTCGCCGCCGCGGGCGGGGGATTACCCCCCGGTCCCACACCTCACTTCCCTCTGCGATGCACAGTGGCTCTGGAGTGAGCGGGATTATTGGGCGCGTCCGAATGTTTTTGGGAAACTCCGCCGCGATAGTGAGCATCCTGGTCTTCCTGGTCTTGACCATTGCCACGACCAGTCTTCTGATGTTGCCGCAGGCCTCGGCAAACAATCAGCCCACTCCGATGCCCGATGCCTTCTTTACCGCGGTGTCAGCGATTGCCGTGACCGGGCTGACCACGGTGGACATGGCCACCCACTGGTCGCCGCTTGGCAACACGGTAATTTTCTTGGCACTTCAAATCGGTGGTATTGGCGTGCTCACCATGGCCACCCTTCTCGCCGTGCTCGCGTCAAAGCGTTTGGGGTTGGGCGCCAGAAAAATGCTTGCCGGTGACGTGGATCCTTCGCGCATGCACGAGCGCCGAGAGCTCAACGCACACGGCATGCAGTTGGGCGATGTCAAGGGCTTGTTGCGCACCGTGCTGATTAGCGTCTTGGTAATCGAGCTCGCTCTCTCGGCGATCATCGTGCCGAGATTGTGGCTGAGCGGCCTGGACTGGACAACCTCACTGTGGCAGGGAATCTATTTGGCGGCATCGGCGTTCACCAACACCGGTTTTGTGCCATTGGTATCGGGCCTTGCCCCTTATGGCCATGATCCTGTGATGGTCGGCGCAATCGGAGTGGGAGTGTTTTTGGGAAGTGTGGGCTTTCCGGTCATTTTCGCTCTTTACCGAGCATTCAGCGTGGCCCGCCAACGTCGGCGCAAGACGACGCTCGAGCACGCCCGGATTGGTTTGCACGCGAAACTCACACTGAGCACCACACTGATTCTGCTCGCTGCAGGTGCCCTACTCATTGGCGTACTGGAGTGGGGAAATGAGAAGACTCTGGGAAGCCAGGAGGTGTGGGCAAGACCGATGACGGCGCTCTTTACGTCGATGATGGCGCGCTCGGGTGGATTTAACACGGTGCCCACCGAGGAAATGTCCGGAGCCACCCATTTGGTCCTCGACATGTTGATGTTCGTGGGCGGCGGTTCAGCGTCGACCGCAGGTGGCATCAAAGTCACCACCTTGGCCATCTTGTTCCTCGCAGCCGTCGCCGAAGCACGCGGCAGCCAGGACATGGGCGCTTACGAGCGTCGCATCCCTTCCGCCACACTTCGCCTCGCGGTGAGTGTGGTGCTGTGGGGGGCCACAATTGTCGCGGTGTCGACGATTCTGATTCTTCAAATCACCGGCGAGACGCTGGATGTGATTCTTTTTGACGTGATTTCCGCCTTCGCGACCTGCGGGCTCAGTGCCGGTCTGACTGGGCCTGATTTAGCTCCAGAAGCCAAGTACGTTCTCGCGCTCACCATGCTGCTCGGTCGAGTTGGTACAGTGACCCTCGCAACAGCCATCTCCGGCACGCACCGCCAAACGGTGTACCGTCGGGCGGCAGAAAGGCCCATCGTTGGTTGACAAGATTGCACACGACGCCCCGGTCCTGGTGATAGGCCTGGGCCGCTTTGGCGCTGCGACGGCAGGCGAATTGGACAAACTGGGACGCGACGTCCTCGCGGTCGACGCCGACCCTGTGTTGGTTCAAAAATGGGCCGATCGGGTGAGACACACTGCGGTTTTGGATGCCCGCGACCTCAACGCACTGCAACAAATTGGCGCCGCAGACTTCTCGGTTGCTGTTGTCGCCGTCGGCTCGTCCATCGAAGCGAGTGTTCTGATTACCACCCACTTGGTGGACCTCAAGATTCCCCAGATTTGGGCAAAGGCCATCTCTGAGGCTCACGGCAAGATCCTCACCCGGATTGGTGCCCACCGCGTGATTTACCCGGAGCGCGAAGCCGGCGAGCGCGTGGCCCACTTAGTCTCGGGTCGAATGATTGACTTCATTCGCTTCGATGATGACTTTGCGCTGGTGAAGATGTACCCGCCGAAGCCCATTCGCGGTAAGTCATTGACCGAATCCGGCGTGCGCACGAAATACAACATCACCGTGGTGGGTGTGAAGTCCCCCGGTAAGCCCTTCACCTACGCGACTGAGGAGACCGTGGTCACAAACCACGACCTCATCATCGTCTCGGGATCGAACGACGATATTGAGCGCTTTGCTGCGCTAGAGGGCTAGTCCGACTTTTTCGACATTTCGATGGCACGGGCCACCGCACGGTCCACTGCTTCAAAGAACACCTCTCCGAGGCGATGTTCGTCGAATACGGCGATGGCTTGCTCGGTCGTGCCCCCGGGGCTCGTTACTGCTCTGCGCAAGTCTTGCGGGGTCTCACCCGATGCTTCCAGCAGGGCAGCCGCCCCCAAGAGTGTTCCTTGCACCATGGTGCGAGCCTGCTCTGGGCTAAAGCCGTGGTGCGTTGCGACATCCATCATTTTTTCGGCGACGTAGAACAGGTAGGCGGGCCCAGAGCCAGAAAGGGCGCTCAGCACATTAATGTCGGATTCGTCGACGATGACCACGTCTCCCACTAGCTCAAAGAGACCCACCGCGGAAGATAGTTGATCACTGCTGGTGGTTGCCCCCGAAGCGACCCCCGTGACTCCTTGGCGAATTTGTGTTGGCGTGTTGGGCATCGCTCGCACTACCGGTCGATGAGTCGCCTCCTCGATATCGGCTGTGGTGATACCCGCAGCGACGCTCACGACAACCGCCTCCGGGGCAAGGGCAGGAGCAATTGTTCTTGCCACATCAAGGATGTAGTGGGGTTTGACTGCCAAGACGACGAGTCGGGCGCCATCTACCGCCCATTGGTTCGCAGCGGCGTCAGACTCGAGGCTTCGTGCGTCAACTCCCTTTTCTCGCCACAACGCCGCAGCCGCTTCAGACTGAGTCGTCGCGCGAAGCGATTCGACGCTCACGTCAGGCTGCCGCAAGCCCTCGAGGATTGCGCCCCCCATTTTTCCCGTGCCAATCAGAGCGATTGACGGAAGGGTGTGGCTCATGCCCCCAAGTGTATGGTGGAGCGTAGGTCATCTGGTCGAGGGAGTAGATCACGTGAATGCGTCGACATCGAAGTCTTCGGATAAGTCACATTCTCGCGATGCAATCGTGGAAGCCCTTCTGGACAGCCCCGATGTGCAGTCGGTGCTCAGACTGACGATGGTGAAAAATCCCGAGGACAAGACGCTCGTCGTGGCCGCGTCAGTCGCAATGGTCGAGACCCTCCCCGTGTATGTGATCTCTTCGGCATTGGAGGACGCCCGTCGTCGAGTGCGCGATGTCGTCGGTGAAGACAGCGAGATTTTTATCGAACCCGACCTTGTGAAAGACCCCGAACGCGAAGAACCGGCGACGGACGTCATCGTGATTCGCGCATCCGACTAGGAGGAACCCATGGACTTCATTCACAGCGTGGTGCTGGCGACACACTTCATCGGTATGGCCATCATCGTGGGGCCGTTCTTGATGCAGATGCGCTCTCGCGCCAATTTCGCCTTCAACTGGGTGTTCGGGGGCACCATTGTCCAACTCGCTTCGGGTTTGGTGTTGGTGGTGTTGTTAGAACTCGCTGCGACGGCAGATGAGCCGGTCAACCACGCGAAGGTGGGGGTAAAACTCACCATCGCACTTCTCGCATTCATCTCTGCCCTGATCGGATGGCGACGCCAGCGCAAGTCTGCGGGAGACACGGTGGAGCGCTCACTGATGCCCTTCTTCCACAGCGCTGGTGGCCTCGCGGTGATCAACATGCTGGTGGCGGTGTTCTGGTAGCGAGAGCTACCCGCGCAGGGTCGAGAAGAAGGTGCGAAGCAATTCGGCGGACTCTTCGCCCCGAACTCCTCCAATAACCTCAGCCACGCGGTAGGGAAGCGCCCTATCGCGGACCAGATCGTGGGGTCCGCCACCTGCGGCTCCCGCTTTCTCATCAGCAGCCCCGTACACGAGTCGGCTGATGCCGGCTTGAGCGATCGCTCCCGCGCACATCACGCAGGGCTCAAGGGTCACCACAACCGTGAACCCATCTAGCCGACTGCTTCCTGTGTGAGCCGCGGCATCTCGAAGCGCATTGATTTCAGCGTGCCCCGAGGGGTCCTGGTCGCGCTCCCTCGTGTTGAAGCCACGTCCCACAACTTCCCCGGCGGTGTCCAGGACAATGGCCCCAACGGGAACATCGCCCGAGCCAAGGGCGCTACGCGCCAGATCAAGGGCTTCCGACATGGCAGCGTCAAAAGGTGAGGGCATGGTTCCAGAGTAAGCCTCTCGACTCGTACATGGCCTGCGCTAATCTGTCGCCATGCGCCAGCTCATATCGGACCACCCTCTCGTCGCCCAGAAAATCACGCGTCTGCGCGACGCGGACACCGATTCTGCCGAGTTTCGCTCGCTCACAAAAGAGCTCGTGACGCTCCTCGCTTATGAAGCGACACGGGAGATTGCTGTTGAGAAAGTCTCGGTCACCACTCCCATCACGACGACGGAGGGAATCGGCTTCACCACTCCGACTCCCCTGATTGTGCCCATTCTTCGGGCGGGATTGGGAATGCTCGATGGCATGCTGGCCCTGCTTCCCAGCGCCGAGGTGGGTTTCTTGGGCATGGTGCGTAACGAGGAGACACTCCAGGCAACGACGTATGCCGAGCGCCTTCCCGCGGACCTCAGTGGACGGCACTGTTTCGTTCTCGATCCGATGTTGGCCACCGGAGGATCTCTCGCTCAGGCAATGAAGTTCCTATTCGACCGGGGAGCCGCTGAAGTGACCGCCATCTGCTTGCTGGCAGCACCCGAGGGCATGGCCCACCTGGAATCGCAAGTGTCGGGGCGAAAGGTGTCAGTGGTCATTGGGGCCCTGGATGAGAAGTTGAACGACGTCGGATACATCGTTCCGGGTCTTGGTGACGCGGGAGACCGGCTCTATGGACAAGCCGGCTGAGCCGTCGCGTCAGGCGCGCGGCTTCGCGCTGTATGTGGGTCTTGATGAGCAGACAGCAGCCGAAATTGGTGTACCCCTCAAGGACCTCGTCGCCCATCTGAAATCAGAGGTGGCAAAACACGCGCCCGCAGCGGGTACCCATGCCACCATCGCACTTGCGCCCGAGGGAACGATTGGTGATGACCTCGAAATTGTGCGCATCGCACTGCACGACCCGGGCAAGCTTCAGGCAATGCGTCGCAGCGTGAAGGAGGACCCGCTCGGCGTGACGATTGATATTTCTCGCAAGCGGGTGATCATCGGTTCTGAACCGTCATCTCTCACCTATCGAGAGTTTGAACTGTTGCAGTTCTTGGTCTTGCGCGAAGGCCAAACGGTCCCCCGCGAGGCCATCATCGATCACCTGTGGGACCCCGAAGACGAGCAGGCGCCGAATTTGCGGACAATCGACGTCCACATTCGCCGGATGCGCCAAAAACTAGAGCCCTATTCGGAAATCGTCCGGACTGTCCGCGGCGCAGGCTATCGCTTTGACCGTCACGCTGATGTGACCATCCTCTTCGGCCAGGCCCCCTCACCCGACATGGTGGTGTAGTCGCGAAGCGACTTCGATTTTTTATTACGAAATGGTAACTAGACGCCGTTACCGTTTCGTTATATATTGGCTTCAGCGTCAGTTGTTTGCTGTGACAGCTCTCGTGAATGTGATTGCAAAAACACTCTTGGTGCAAGGGAAAAAGGACCGGTCGCTCGCCTCGGCGGCCGGTCCTTATCTTTGCTCAGACTCTGAGCAGTATCCCCGCCTACGCTGGTGGTCGTGAGCGCCCCCACCATCGTCTGGTTTCGCGACGACCTGCGCCTAAGCGACCACCCAGCCCTCGACTGGGCCGTATCGCGCGGAGGCCCTGTCATCGCCCTCTACCTGCTCGATGAGGAATCGCCTGAGGTCCGCCCGCTGGGGGCGGCTAGTAAGTGGTGGCTTCACCACTCTCTTACCTCCCTGGCATCATCGCTCGAACACATCGGGGGCTCCCTCACTCTGCGCCGCGGTCCGGCGCGGGAGGTCATCCCGCAGCTCGTTACCGAGACCGGCGCGAGCGGGATTGCCTGGAATCGCCGCTATGGCGCCTCCCGGGAGATTGACCAAGAACTCAAGACTCAGCTTCGTGAGCACGGGCACGAAGTTGAGAGCTTTCAGGCGAACGTCCTATTCGAGCCGTGGACGGTGCACAACAAAGAAGGCCGGCCCTTTCAGGTGTTCACGCCCTTTTGGAAAACCGCCCTGAATCTTGAACCGCGCCGCGAGCCTCTCGATGCCCCCACCTCCTTGGAAGCAGCTCAAGGGGTCGGATCAGATGACCTGGAGTCGTGGGGGCTTCTGCCCACCTCCCCCGATTGGTCCGACGGATTGCGGGAGACCTGGACACCGGGAGAGCACGGGGCCCACGCGCGGTTGAGCGCTTTCCTCGACGGCGGCTTGGCGATTTACCACCGGCGAGACGAACCGGGGATCATGGCGACGTCGATGCTGAGCCCCCACTTGCGGTTCGGTGAAATCAGCCCTTTCCAGGTGTGGCACGAAACCATGTCGGAAACGGACCCTGAGGTAACTAAGAATCGTGACAAATTCCTCAGTGAAGTTGGCTGGCGCGAGTTCATGATCAACGTGCTCTACCAACACCCGCGACTACACCTCGAAAACATCAAAAAGAACTTCGATGCCTTCCCGTGGGGCACTCCCACCCGGGAAGAATTGAGCGCTTGGCAAAAGGGAAAAACGGGGATACCTCTCGTGGACGCGGGGATGCGGGAGCTTTGGCACACCGGCTACATGCACAACCGCGTGCGCATGGTGGTGGCCTCCTTCCTGATCAAGAACCTTTTGATTGATTGGCGTATCGGCGAACAGTGGTTTTGGGACACCTTGGTCGACGCTGATGAAGCAAATAACCCCGGAAGCTGGCAGTGGGTGGCCGGTTGTGGCACGGACGCTGCCCCCTACTTCCGTGTGTTCAACCCTGTGGTGCAGGCAGAAAAATTTGACCCCGACGGCATCTATCGCTCCAAGTGGATCGAGGAGTGGAATATGCCGGACTATCCCGAGCCGATGGTCGACTTGGCCGAAACGAGGGAGCGCGCGCTCAGTGCGTTTGAGGTAACAAAGGCCGTGCCCCACGCTGGCTAATCGCTTCGGCAGAGAAATCAAGCCCCTGCGTCACGCAATCCTCCAGTGAGCCACCGTCATGGAGAGCGGTCAGCACCCCTGCGCTAAAAGCATCCCCCGCCCCCGTCGGGTCGACCATGCCCTGTGGACCGAGTGGCCGTGCGGGCATCAGCGAGGGTGTCCCTCCCGACTCACACCATCCCGCTCCCTCACCCGCCAGCGTCACGATGGCCCTGGGTCCGTGACTAGCCATCTCCTGCAGTGAGTCGTGGGCGGGCAGCCCGGTGAGAAACTCAGCCTCATCTGCGTTACCCTTCACCACCGTCGCGTGGGACGCAATGTCCCACCACCACTGGGCGCCGTGATCAGCAAGAAAGCCCGCCGATGAGCAATCGAGTAATACCTGGCCACCGTGAGCTGCCGTTCGGTCCATCAGAGCAATCAGGTCGTCGATTCTTTCCCGGTGGAAAAAGCTATAGCCCGTGAGGTGAAGCACTTTGGGTAGGTACTCCGGATTGAGATAAAAATCGGACACATCCAAGGTGAGATTGGCTCCGCGGTCGCTCAACATGGTGCGCGTCTCGCCGCGCACAATCACCACGATGGTTCCTGTCGGATGCTCGGAGTCGGGCTGGAGTTCGGCGGTGACGCCATAGCGCGCAAACTCCGCAAGATGCCGATCGATATCGCGAGCGCCGACTCGTCCATGGAAGGTCACGGGGTGTCCGCGGTACCCAATCCAGCACGCTGTGTTGGCGGCGGAGCCTCCCGGCCTCACCGCGATGTTGGCGAGAGTGTCGGTGTCTTCCCGAATAGGCCCGTGCGTGACGGCGAGAACGTCATCGATGACATCGCCGACGACAACAATTTCCGCCACTCAGCGCTCCGTCCAGGCAGTGGCGATGTCACAGGCCACACGAATGTTGTTGCGCACCACATCCAAGTTCACTCGCAGGCTCTCGCCCTTCGACTCACGCTGAATGAAGTCGAGTAAGAACGGTGTGACCTCTTTACCGCGGATACCTTCGCGCTCCGCCTGGTCAAACGCCAGCTGGACGATACGGTCGTGATCCTCCCGGTTCCACGCCTGGGCTTCAGGAACAGGGTTAGCGACCAGGATTCCGCTGCTGAGCCCGAGCTCCCAGGTGCTCGCCATCAGCCCGGCCACCTCCGCCGCAGAGTCCGCCCGCCAGTCCAAGTCAAACTCACTCCTGGGCAACCAGAAGGAGGGAAAAACGTCCGTGCCGTAACCCACGACGGGAACACTGAGCGTCTCCAGACGCTCCAGGGTGGCGCCAATGTCCAATACCGACTTCACTCCGGCTGACACCACGGCGACCGGCGACGACGCTAACACCGTGAGGTCGGCCGATTCGTCAAAACTTTCATTGGCTCCGCGATGCACGCCCCCCAGGCCCCCGGTCGCAAATACACGGATGCCTGCCTTTGCCGCAAGATACGCGGTCGACGCGACGGTGGTTGCCCCGGTTGCCCTGGTTGCGATGACGTGAGGAATGTCGCGCACGCTGGCTTTGAGTGTGGCGTCATCGTTCGCAATCGCATCAAGAGCTGCATCGTCGAGCCCGGCACAAGGCACCCCGTTGACGATGGCAATCGTCGCCGGCGTCACCCCGCGGTCGCGACAGAGTGCCTCAAATTCTTTGGCAGCCTCAAGATTTGCGGGTCGGGGAAGGCCGTGGGCAATGATGGTGGACTCGAGCGCAACAACGGGCCTACCCGCTTTTAGCGCCTGAGAGACCTCAGCGGAAAGCCGAACAGATGACATGTCTTCAGCCTAATTGGGCAGGCGCTTCCCAGTTTGGCAATATACCCCCCCTGGTATAGTCACAATCGTGTCAGAGGCGAATAAAGAACTAGAAAAACCCTCCTTCGGCGAATCGGTCCCGGGAATTGATACTCCGGTGTTTGACGAGCGCGCCGTGAGGGCTTCCGCCGGAATCCTCTTCGTAATCGGTTTCTTCGGCTGGATGACCGCCCTCTACACCGGTAACTTCCAGCCGCTTCGCGGCTTCGGCGCACTTTTTCTGCTCGAGATGGTTCTGCGCCTCACCGTGAACCACCGTGTTGCTCCTGCGATGGCACTGGGTTCTCTGATTGTGCGCTGGCAGCGCCCGGAATGGGTCAGTGCGACTCAGAAGCGTTTTGCCTGGAGCCTGGGACTAGGAATCGCCTTTTTTGGCTGCCTCGGCTTTGGCTGGTTGGGTTTCCCCGGAGTGTGGATGTTGGTGCTCTGTGGCATCTGTCTCTCGCTGTTATTCCTCGAAGCAGCCATGGGAATTTGCGTGGGCTGCGAATTACAGCGACTGTTTTCTAAGAAAGAGCCAGAGATGTGTCCGGGCGATCGCTGCACCTACAATCCGGCAGACCGTCTCACCGCCCACAACCACTAGTCGCGACTACAACTGGTTTCTAATCGACCACAGCTCGGGGAACACCGGGTGAAACAGCGTGCTGCGCAAATAGTCCACGCCGCTCGACCCTCCCGTTCCGGGTTTCTTGCCAATCGTGCGGTGGACCATCATGACGTGGCGATAGCGCCACTCGGCAAGCCCCTCATCAATATCGACCAACGCTTCAGCGACCATTCGTGCTTCAGCGTCAGTTCGATACATCACGATCAGGACCTGCTCCAGACCGTCCGCACCCTCCCACGGGAGGGTGACGTCACGGTCGAGTGCTTCAGAAGGAATTGGATGGCTTCGGTGGGCGAAATATCGCAGAGCCGAATCCCACAGGCTCGGCCTCGCCATCGCGGCCTCGGTCCGCTCGCGACCACGGGAGCCAGGTTGGAGATGTTCGGCCATCTTCATGCCCGAACCCTCTTCGGCGTCTGAGCCCGCTCGGTCACGACGACCCAATACCGCTTCGAGCTCGCGGAACTGGGCCGATTGGAACCCGCTCGCTGAGGAGAGCCTGGCGCGAAAGGACTTGAACTGGATGGGCGTCATGGTCTCCAGCACATCGACCTGCGCCACACAGGTCTTCATAATGGTCCGCACCCGAGAGATCAACGCCAGGCTGCGATGAGTGTCACCGGATTCCAGTGCGCGTTGAAGCGCTGCCATCTCATGGAGTATCTGTTGAAACCACAGCTCATACACCTGGTGGATGGTGATGAAGAGCAGCTCGTCGTGTTCGGGCCCATCGGATAGCGGCTCCTGAAGACTCAAAAGCTCCTCGACCTTGAGGTAGCTCTGATAGGTAACGTGCTTGTCGTGAGTGTTCATGTGACACGGCTTCCCTCGTCGCGAACGTTTCGATACTCCCCTGAGGCCACAAGATCACGTAACCTCCGCAGCCCCTCCCACACTTCGACATAACTCGTGGGGAGCGGGGAAATCGCCAAGCGAATTGAGGAGGGCTCACGGTAATCCGGAATAACTTTCGAGACCACGCGCATCGCCAATGCAATCTGTTTCGCCTCGGGGTGGCTAATAGAAATGTGTCCACCGCGCCAACCCGGATCACGCGGGGTCATCAGCTCAAACCCCAGCGGGGCAAGCCACTTGTCAACGAGTTCCACCATCATCGAGGTGCCCGTGCGGGCCTTCTGTTCAATCTGGTCGATGCCGGCCTCGGCAATCATCTCCAGGCTCGCCTGCACCGAACGAATACCGACAATCGAGGGGCTCGCCACTTGAAAGCCTCGAATGGTGTCGATGCGCTCAAACTGCGGACCCATCGCAAACTGATCGGCTTGGGCAAACCACCCCTGAATCGGCACCTGCAATTGTGCCTGCAATTCCTCCCGCACAAACAACCACGCCGGTGAACCGGGTCCAGAGTTCAGGTATTTGTATGTGCAGCCCACCGCTAAGTCGACCCCATTGGCATCAAAAGCGAGGTCGATTGAACCCACCGCGTGCGAGCAGTCCCAAATCACGGGAATCCCGCGAGAGCGGGCGAGGTCGTTGATGGCTTTGATGTCGGGACGGGCACCCGAGCGGTAGTTGATGGCCTGCAATGTAATGAACGACACGTCGTCGGTGAGGTGGGGCTCAATCAGCTCGGGTGTTAGTCGTTCGAATTCAGCCTGAACGCTCACGGCTCCCGGGCCACCGCTACCGTCAACGTCTAAGGTGACGAGGTTCATGCCCCACTGCTTGGCAATGCCCTGCATGATGTAGCGGTCAGTGGGAAAGTTTGCCGAGTCCACGATGATGGTCTTTTTCCCCGGCCGGGAATCCACCACCGCCCTGGCTAATTGATAAAGATTGACCGAAGTGGTGTCGGCCACGAGCGCCTGGCTCGGGCCAGAACCCAACACGGCGCGAGCGAGCAGATCCCCCGCGCGTTCCGCCTCGTCAATCCAGTGGCTCCAACCACCGACTAGTTCGGTGCCCCACTCTTCGACCAGGAAGCGCTCTACCGACTCCTTTGTCGCCAGCGGCAATCGGCCCAGCGAGTTGCCGTCGAGGTAACACACCTCGGGGTCAGCCACATAGAAACGCTTGGGAAAACCCTTCAGAGGGTCGCGCTCGTCGAGCGAACGGGCAAAGGTTTCACTGGTGACATCGTCGGCACTCACCCGACCAGGTTAGACCTATCCGAACTTGCCGGAGACGTAATCCTCCGTGGCCTTCACCGACGGGTTCGAGAAGATTTTGTCAGTGTCGTCAAATTCGATGAGTTTTCCGGGCTGACCGGTTCCTGCAATATTGAAGAACGCGGTTCGGTCACTCACGCGGCTCGCCTGCTGCATGTTGTGGGTCACGATCACGATGGTGTAGTTCTGCTTGAGTTCCTCAATCAGGTCCTCAATGGCGAGGGTGGAAATCGGGTCCAATGCGGAGCACGGCTCGTCCATCAAAATGACTTCCGGCTCAACTGCGATAGCTCTCGCGATACACAGACGCTGCTGCTGTCCACCGGAAATACCGGATCCGGGCTTGTCCAGGCGGTCCTTCACCTCTTCCCAGAGGTTGGCCCCACGAAGCGACTTCTCAACCAAATCGTCAGCATCCGACTTAGATATGCGGTTGTTGTTGAGCTTCACCCCCGCCAAAACGTTGTCGCGAATGGACATCGTGGGGAAGGGGTTCGGGCGCTGGAAGACCATGCCCACCTCGCGGCGTACCTTTACCGGGTCCACACCGGGGCCATAAAGGTTGCTGCCATCAACCAGAACTTCGCCCTCGACGCGCGCACCAGGAATCACTTCGTGCATGCGGTTGAGGGTGCGGATGAGGGTTGACTTGCCACAGCCCGAGGGCCCGATGAACGCTGTGACGGTGCGCGGCTCCATCACCATGGAAACGCCTTCTACGGCCAGGAAGCTGCCGTAGTAGACGTTGAGGTCATTGATTTCGATGCGCTTAGACATGGTGTGATTCCTTTATCGACTAGCGACCATACTTCGGGGCGAACAGGTTAGTGATCAATCGGGCGAGAAGGTTGAGCACCATCACGATCAAGATGAGCGCCAACGCGCCCGCCCAGGCGCGATCCAAATACGCCTCGGGCACACTGCCCTGGGCGATATACGAGTAATAGACAAAGTTCGGCAACGACTGCATCCGGTCGGAGAACGGGTTGAAGTTGAAGTCGTTGGTGAATCCCGCGGCAATCAACAGTGGTGCCGTCTCTCCCATGACACGGGCGATGGCGAGCATGATGCCGGTTGTGATACCTGCGAGAGCGGTAGGCAAGACAACCTTCAAAATTGTGAGCCACTTCGGCACACCAAGTGCATAGGACGCTTCGCGCAATTCATTGGGAACAAGGCGAAGCATCTCTTCACTGGAGCGCACCACAATCGGAATCATCAACACTGACAACGCTGCAGCACCCGCAATACCGACACGTGTACCGGGACCGAGAATCAGCGAAAACAGTGAGTAGGCGAAGAGTCCCGCCACGATGGAGGGAATACCGGTCATTACGTCCACGAAGAACGTAATCGAGCGGGCCAAGCGATTTCCGTCGCCGTATTCGACCAAGTAGATGGAGGTGAGAAGGCCCACGGGGACAGAAATCAAAGTGGCAAGCAGGGTCATGATGACGGTGCCCATCATTGCGTGGGCCGCACCGCCTCCTTCGCCCACCACGTTGCGCATGGAGAGGGTGAAGAAGTCGAGATCAAAACGAGCCGAACCCAAGCTGACGACGGTGTACACGAGGGAGAGCAATGGGATCATCGCGATCACGAAAGCCAAGGTGACCAGCAGAGTCACGGTGCGGTCGATCGCCTTCCGCGGACCCTCAACGACTCGTGACGCCACATACTGAACGATTCCAAAAACTATGACGGCCACGACCGCCACCAGCGCCAAGTTGACGGTGTATTCCGGGTCAGTCGGGCGGAAGAACGTAAACGAGCCCCAGGACACCACTAGTGAAAGCAAAAGAAGAACACCGGTCATGTAGCCGGGAAGCTTGCCTGATGCGTAGTAATTTTCGGACGTCGCTGAGGGAAGTACCTGAGTCATTAGTTCGCCCCCGAGAAGTCTTTACGAAGGTTGATTACCCAGCGAGCAATCGAGTTCACCACGAGAGTGATGGCGAAGAGGATCAATCCCGACGCAATCAACACGTTTACGTTGAGGCCCGACGCTTCAGGGAAGCTGAGCGCGACGTTTGCCGCAATGGTCGAGGGGTTGGTGGAGCTAATCAGGTTCACCGTGATGATGCCGGTGGCCGAAAGCACCATCGCGACCGCGAGGGTCTCACCCAATGCGCGGCCAAGACCCAGCATTGCGGCGGAGATGACACCGCCACGTCCCACCGGCAAGACCACAGATCGAATCATCTCCCAGCGGGTGGCGCCCAAAGCTAGTGCGGCCTCCTCGTAGAGGCGGGGCGTCTGCAGGAACACTTCACGAGCGACAGCGGTGATAATCGGCAACACCATCACCGCAAGAACAATCGCAGCAGTCAAGATAGTGCGACCTGTCCCCGATGCGGGTCCGGCGAAGAGGGGAATAAATCCGAGGTTCTCCTCGAGCCACACGTACATGGGTCGAATCCCCGGCGCAAGTATGACGCCCCCCCAGAGGCCGTATACCACCGAGGGCACCGCTGCGAGGAGGTCCGCAACATAGCCGAGAGGAACGGCAATGGAGCGCGGAGCGTAATGGGAGATAAAAAGGGCGATACCGATAGCAACGGGGAAGGCCATCAGGAGAGCGAGAGCGGCCGCCCACAACGTTCCGAAGACAAGGGGTGTCACGTACACAGTGAACGACTGCTCATCGAGGATGGCAATTTCCTCGGGCGGAGTAACTAGGGCGGGATATCCCTCCGTAAGGAGAAAGACCGAGACAGCGGCCAGTGTGATCAGGATGATAATTCCTGCACCGCGGGCAGAGGTCGCAAATATGCGGTCACCGGGACGCTGTCGAACCTTGGGAGCCGCTGGAACCGACTCAGAGGACTGGGCCACGTGTGCTCCCTTTCTTCACTCGAGTGAGGCTAACGGACTTCGGTGGGAAAAGGTAGGCCCGGAGCGATTGGCCCCGGGCCTACCCAACCCGTTACTACTTACTTGATTGAAGCGAGGATTGCTTCAGCCTTGGCGCGGGTGTCGGCCGAGATCGGCGCGTTACCTGCGTTGGCGGCAGCAGCTGCCTGGCCATCTTCGCTCACAACGTAACCGATGTAAGCCTGGACCAGCTCCACAACCGAGTCGTCCACGTAGTCGTTGCAACCGATGAGGTAGCTCACGAGAACGATCGGGTAGGTGCCAGCAGCGGTGGTGTCACGAGCCAGCGAAATCGCCAGGTCGTTCTCGTTACGCTCGCCGGGGCTGTCAGCCGGGGAAGCGTCAACGATGGCCGCCGCAGCCTCTGCGCTGTAGGGGACGTATTCGTCACCAACCTTCACGGCAACGGTTCCGAGCGAACCAGCGCGCGATGCGTCAGCGTATCCGATGGTGCCCACACCGTTGGTCACGGCGTCAACAACACCAGAGGTCTGAGCAGCACCCTCGCCGCCCCACTCAGCGGGCCATGCTTCGAAGGAACCAGCGTTCTCGCCGTTGAGCAACCAGGCGTCAGGAGCAGCCTTGGCAACGTAGTCGGTGAAGTTCGCGGTGGTACCCGACTCGTCAGAGCGGTGCACAGCGGTGATGGTCAGGTCGGGAAGGTCAACACCCTCGTTCTGAGAGGTGATGGCCTCGTCGGACCAGTTGGTGATTTCACCGGTGAAAATACCGGCGATGGTGTCGGCGTCGAGGTTCAACGAGGTGATGCCATCGAGGTTGAAGATGATGGCGATCGGCGAGATGTAGGCAGGAATCTCGAAAATTCCGGTGCCCGGCTCGCAGGAGCCGAAGTTGTCTTCGGCAATTTCCTCAACCTTGAATGCGCGGTCCGAACCAGCGAACGACGAAGCGCCGTTTTGGAACGTCTCGCGACCCCCGCCGGAACCGATCGGGTCGTAGGTCACGGTGACAGCTTCGTTAGCCGTCTGGAAGCCGGCAACCCAAGCTTCCTGAGCCGCGCCCTGAGAGGAAGCACCGGCGCCGACCAACGTGCCTTCGAGGCCGGGAACTGCCTCAGCAGTGGTGTCTTCAGTGGCCGCCGGTGCAGCTTCTTCAGCTGCAGGCTCAGCCGCGCCGGCGCAGCCGACGAGGGTGAAAGAGGCAGCGACCGCAAGGGCCATACCGGCCACATTTTTGCGAATCATCATGTTTGCTATGTCCATCCTTGGTTGGTTGGGAACGTAAGAATGAGCCCTAATGAACTCACGCTCTTAGTGTCAAAGGCGTTGGTGACAGTAGGCAGGATGGTGGGTAAACACTCGGTGAACAATGTCGCGGCCCGGCTAGATTCGCGACCATCGCCTAGCATGGTGCAATGCGCATTTTGGTGACCGGCGGAGCCGGATTCCTCG
>JBMSHQ010000008.1:0-31063 GCA_049416945.1 Pontimonas sp.
GCGTGAATGTATTGGGCGAGGCCAGGCTCAAGAGATTCGTAATGCTCGGCAAATCTCTCGTCCGACACATACATATCGGCGAGCCTGGTGTGCATCTCGGTGTCGCAGGGATAAAACCACTCATCAATGGCCAAGCGGCAGGCTTCCGCTGCTGATCTCGCTTCGTCACCCTCGGGGGAATGGCCAGCGCGCATCGCCTCAACGACCTTCTGGGTACCGAGCTGCTGAGCGTGAAACGCCTGAGCCTTCTGTTCAGGGGTGTACTGAGAGAGTCGTCGCGAGGATTCTTTGTACGCATCGGTGTCACCCCACCGCGCCCGCGCTTCCTCTGCATAATCATTGTTCATGTCGGCCACTTAGCTGTCCCCTTCCAAAACAAAGTGTGCGGCATGGCGTGCATGCAGGGTGGTTGTGGGGAAGTAGGCGATATCGACGTCGTCGGAGGTCACAAGAAGTTCGATTTCGGTGCACCCTGCGATGACACCAGTAATCCCCTCCTCACGAGACATCCGGTCAATGATTTCAATCACTTGGTCTTTCGAGGCGGGATTGATGACTCCCTGAACGAGCTCGTCGTAAATAATGTGATGGATTGCTTCCCGCTCTTCCTCTGTGGGCACGACCACATCTAGGTCATAGCGTTGCGCGAGCGCGTCGCGGTAGAAGGGCTGCTCCATGGTGTAGCGGGTGCCCATCAAGGCAACGCGCTTGACACCTTCTTGGCGAATGGCTTCGCCCGTGGCATCGACGATATGAAGCAACCGAGTTGAGATGGCAGCCTCGATCGCCTCGGCCACTTGATGCATAGTGTTGGTACACAACACAATCGCCTGCGCCCCCGCGCTCTCCAAATCAACCGCAGCATTGGCGAGAACCTCGCCCGCCTCATTCCACTTGCCCTGGGCCTGCAGAAGCTCGATATCGGCGAAGTTGAACGATCGGATGATGAGGTCGGCTGAGGCCACACCTCCTAGGGCCTCACGGACTGCTTCATTAATGATTTTTTCGTAGACGACGGAAGACTCCCAGGACATACCCCCGAGTAGCCCTAACGTCTTCACTGACTACTTCTTTTCTGCAGAACTTTCAGCCGTCTCCACCCGCGATGCCGAGCGGCCGAGCCTCAGTGTGCTGAGTAGGCCCAGGAGAAGGAAGGCGCCCGCTGCGTAGGATGCGAAACGAGCACCGTCGGTGAACGCCTCACCACTCTCACTTTGGATGTCTTGCGCGAGGCCTTCCGGCACTTGGTTTGCCTGGAGGTTGTCGGCAATTAGCGGAATCGCCCCTCCCGCCGAGTTCACCACAGCATCGACAATTTGTGTTTGCTGGCTTCCCTCGACGCTCAGTGCATCCAAGCGATCAGTAAGTGAGAGTTCTGTTCCGGTAAAGAGCATGGTGCCAATAACCGCAATGCCCAAAGCCGATCCAACCTGGCGCACGGTCGACTGGGATCCTGACGCTTGGCCAGCTTCGGACATCGGGACATCGACCATGATGACGCCAGTGAGTTGTGCCGTCGCAAGACCCACTCCTACGCCATAGATAAAGAGGAATGCCGCAATAGAAGTCCATCCAGTTTGGGTGGAGGCAAAGACACCGAAGCCCAGCACTCCAATGATTTCGAGGGCCACGCCGATTTGGACGGCTCGCGCCGGGGGTAGCTTGCCCGAGAGCGCCCCGCCCACGCCGGATGCGACAAACGCTCCGCCAGCCAGCCACAACAAGACCAAACCTGATCCGATTGGGGTCATACCGATGACATTTTGGAGCCACAGTGGGATCGCAAAAATCAGACCAAACTCACCCATCGAGATAATGAGGGCTGCGATGGAGCCGTTGCGAAACGACTCAATCCTGAACAGATTGAGGTCCAACAACACACCCTTATTGGCCCGTGCGCGACGGCTTTCCCACCAGACAAACAGCGCACCGAACACCAGGGCTGCGGCCAGCGACACAGGAATGACAGAAAGTCCCCCTTCCGGCCACGAGAACGAGCCCACTTCGAAAGTGTTGATGCCGTTGGTCAACCACCAGCCATAGACCCGGCCTTCGATGAGACCAAAGACCAGCGGGCCGAAAAGAAGAACAGAAAGAACTGCACCGACCCAGTCGATGGGCTTCTTTTCCCCTGGAGCGCGAGATTCGAGGACAGTGGCAATTAAGCCAATCATGATGAGTGCTCCCAGAGGCACGTTAATGAGGAAGGCCCAGCGCCACGTGAAGTCGGTCGCGAGCCAACCACCCAGCACCGGACCCACTGCCACCATGCCCCCGATGGTTGAGCCCCACACCGCAAAAGCAATGCCCCGCTCACGCCCCTGGAAAGTGGCGTTCACCAGCGAGAGTGTGGTCGGCAGAACCATCGCGCCACCAAAACCCTGAATCACACGAGCGAGAATCAAGCTCGATGCGGAATCGGCAGAGCCTGCCCACACCGACGCCAACACGAAGATGACAATCCCGATCAGAAGAAGCCTGCGCCGCCCGATTCTGTCTGCGAGGGATCCCCATATCAAAAGTGTTGAGGCAAAAACCAACACATAGGACTCTTGCACCCACTGCACTTCAGTCGAGGTGAGCGAGAGCTCCTTGATGATTTCGGGGAAAATCGTGTTGACGATGGTGCCGTCGATGATGACGAGTGAAATCGACATCGATATGAACAGCAGGCCAATCCAGCGTGTGCGATTTGAAGCCACAGAAACACCCTTTCTGGTGTGGCACGGCCCACGGTAAACGAGCCCGTACGGAGCTCAACTTACACCCGGGGCCTTTGATTTAGGGCAGATTTCTCCGACAACAGAAGGTGTCAAGCCGCTTCGCAGGGACTTGGGGCGTGGCTGTTAGTGTTGCCCCGGAAAGGACACCGTGACCCCTACTTCTGAAAGACTCCGTCGCGCACAACCCGCACTTATTGCCGCTTTTCTTCTGGTCGGCCACGGCACTTTGTCATCGGTCGCGTGGGTACCGGAGTACATCGATCGTCTGGGCGTCGACTTCGCCACCTGGGGCACCATCCTGGGCTTTTCGACAATTGGAGCCATCACCCCACTTCTTTTTGCGAGCCGATTGAACTTGCGCTTTGGTTCGCGTCTGGTGCTTCGCGTTTCTCTCTATGTGGGCATGGTGTTCCTCATTCTTTTAGGACACTCGGACCACCCCGTGATCTGGACTCTGATCAACACGGGCTTTACCTTCGCGATGTCTTTTGCCGGGAACGCCGTCAACACCCACTCCGTTGCTATTCAAAGCTTTGTGACCAGACCCATCGTGTCGAAGCTTCACGCCGGCTGGAGTATCGGGGCCGTTCTCGCAGCAATCAGCGGCGGTCTTTCCACGGTGTTCTTGAGCTTGGAAACCTTCCTCGTGATTGTGGCCATCGTGACGCTAATTGCCTTTGAAATCATTCGACCGGGGTTGCTCGGGCCAGCGGAAGACGGTCACGACGCCGACAAAGCCGTTCATGTAAAGCGCAAGCCCTGGCAGTTGCCCAAACAAATGTGGCTTCTCGCAGCCGGTCTGGTAGCTGCGGTGTACCCCGAAATTGCGGTGGTCGATTGGGCGGCGGTGTTTGCCCGAGATGTTCTCAATGCCGAACTGTCCCTTCGGGCACTTCCCTTCGCCGCCTTCATGGTGGGAATGATTGTGGGACGGTTAGCGATGCCGACTCTTGCCGAACGATCACACCCCCACACCGTTGCATCGAGAGGCTCGTTGTTAGCAGGTATCGCACTGATGACCTCAGTGGCGATCTCAGGGGTGATGGCCGAGTGGAACGTTGCCGCAGGAATGATTGTCACGATGGTGTTGTGGCTTATCGTCGGGCTCGGAGTCTCGGGTGTTGCGCCCACCTACTTTGCAGCCGCTGCCCATATTCCTCAGATTTCAGCGGCGTGGGCTCTCAGCCGCATGATGCTGATTAACCAGCTCACTTTGATTGGCGCGAAAGCGCTCATGGGCGCAATAGCTGAAGGGGTCAACCTGTCGGCGGCTTTTGCCTTCCCCGCCGTGCTTCTGCTGATTGGTTCGTTTATTGCCGCGAAGACTACTACCAAGGCGGAAAGCGACGACTACGAGGAAATGTCTCCCGTGACCGGAACCATCACGATGCCGATAATCCGCGAGAACGACCGCTAGCCCTTCGTCCCAACTAAAAAAGCCCCGCAGGGCGGGGCTTTTCTTGGCGGAGACGGTGGGATTTGAACCCACGGTTCCCTATTGGGAACTCCACCTTAGCAGGGTGGTGCACTAGGCCGGACTATGCGACGTCTCCTCGAGCGACCTCTACACTACCGCGAGATAGCGAGGCGAAAAACCCGCTACCTAGTTGGCGACGGCACAGGTCACGTCACTCGCCGTTTGACCCACCAAGCCCTCAATAACCTCGGGCTCTGGTGCCGGGTCGTCAGCTACCGGCCCATCAGCTGGGGTATCAGCAGGTGCATCGGTCGGCGCCGGATCAGACCCTCCAGTTTCGGCTGGTGCGGCATCGGTCGTCGCGTCCTCAGCGGGAGTATCTGCCGAGGAGTCTGCTTCACTGGTTGCTTCGTCCGCAGGAGCCTCGCGAGAGCCCCGACCAATCGAATTGTCACCTAGGACGTAGGGCTCGTCATTGCGGACTTTTTGCAACAAGATCTCAGCCAGATTCCAATCCGGCACGACTTTGCCCGAGTAGCCTTCTGGGGCGTCAAGCACGGGGAATTGCACAAAGACGATGTTCTCGTCCGGAATGTTGCGAAGGGCTTGTGCCATCGACACCATGACATCCAGGCTTCCCAAGGAGCTCGAAAGCACCATCGTCTGAGCGGCGACCTGGGCGATGGAATAAAGCTTGGTGATGTCGTTCAGAACTCCATCGGCTTGGAGTTTTCGCACCAGCGCCGACATATAGACCTGCTGGGACGAAATCCGTGCGAGGTCTGACCCATCACCCACCCCCTTGCGAGTGCGCAAGAAGGCGAGCGCCTGACCACCCTCGACTGTATTCCAACCCGCTTCAGGCAGGTCGAGACCGGACCACGGGTCAAAAATGGGCTCGGTAATGCAAACGTCAACGCCGCCCACCGCGGTGGAGAGTTGGGCCACACCGGTGAAGGTCATCACTCCGGCGTAACCAATTTCCAGACCGGTGAGTTCTTCGAGTGTCTTTGCGACACACGGCAATCCACCAATCGACCAGGTGTTATTCAGCGGTGTCATCGAACGCGGGGTGGACATTGACCCGTCGTCTTGCTCACAGGCAGGAATGTCGATCAAGGTGTCACGGGGAAAGCTAATGACCGTCGCGTGGTCGTGGTTTTCTGACACGTGGACCAACAGGTTCACATCGTTGAGTTCACTGTCCGTCACACCGAACTGTTCGCCCTGACCCACGCGGGTGTCAGAACCAACTACGAGCACGTTGAAGCCGCCCTCCCATTCGCCGATTCCGGCAAGCGCGGGTGCTTCGTGCCCGGGCAATGCCACCGTTTGGAGCGAGGAGGTGAGGTTAAACAGCGCCCATCCCACCACCGTTCCCGCGCTAATCACTAAAGAGGTGACGACAAGGGCAGCAACAGAAGCAATCAACTTCCACCCCGTCAGGCGCTTCTGACGAGCGTGACCAGGTTGGTAGTCGCGCCCGACGTGGCGTGGTTCGCGCATGGCGAGGTTCTCAGAACTCACGCGCTCACCTTCCGAATTGTCATTCATACGCGGAGGGCGTGGGATTCGAACCCACGAGGCATTTCTGCCCACTGGTTTTCAAGACCAGCTCCATCGGCCGCTCGGACAGCCCTCCGTCGCACAAGTGTACGCGAGCACCCTATGTCGACGCCTACAGCGACCGAAGGACTAGCGCCACACCGTCTTCGCGGTCGCTTGTCGTAATTTCCGTGGCGTGCCGGGCCACATCCTCAGGCGCCTGCCCCATGGCTACGGCCCGACCCTCGTGACCCGCCCACTGCAACATCTCAACATCGTTCCTGCCGTCTCCCACCACCATCACGCGGTTGCGCGGAAACCCTAGGAAACCGCGAATGCGCTCCAACGCGGTGGACTTATTGATGCCCTCCGGCGCAATATCGAGCCAGTTGGTCCACCCCACCGCATAACTGACCTGGTGGAGGCCCAACTCCTCCACGGCTCTCATAAATTCGTCGGCGTCCTGACCGGGAGCAATCACCACCACTCGCGTGGCGACAGTGGTGAGCAGGTCATCAAAGTGAACCTCCTCCGTTTCGATATCCAGCGCCCCCTTAGGAAACCAGCCGGTGTATCGATACATGCCGGTTTCGTTTTCTACCGCGTAATTTGCGTCGGGCAGTTTCTCTTTGATGCTGGTGAGGACCGGAGTGGGGTCGAAGTGCTCGACGTGCTCGCGACGATATCCCCGAGGGGCATGGTCGTCACGGCGCAAAATGATTGCCCCGTTTGAACACACGATGTATTCCGGTCGAATCTCCAACTGTTCCGCCACTGGCAGAGTCATCGCAACCGATCGCCCGGTCGCGAGAGTAACTTCGTGGCCTAGGTCCCGCACGCGCCGAACCTCGTCGACCACCGCCGGTGAAAGGGTTCCGTCCTCGTGTAACACTGTGCCATCGATGTCGAGCGCGATAAACCAGTGGTGTTGCTCAAAAACTCTCTCTGAGTGAGCAACGCTCTGTGTGGAGGTCATCGACGTGTCCGGCCCCTAACCAATGACCTCAGCACCCGCCATGTACGGGCGCAAGACCTCTGGGATGACGACCGACCCGTCTGCCTGCTGGTGGGTCTCGAGCAATGCCACCACCCAGCGCGTTGTCGCGAGCGTGCCATTGAGGGTGGCAACCGTTTCAGTAGGCCCCCCTGCTTCTGGGCGGTGCCGAACCCCGAGCCGCCTGGCTTGGTAGGTCGTGCAGTTGGAGGTGCTGGTGAGCTCACGATAGGCCTGCTGGCTCGGCACCCACGCTTCGATGTCATATTTGCGGGCGGCTGACGAACCGAGATCTCCCGCCGCGACATCGATTACTCGGTAGTGAAGACCCAAGTCAGAGAGCATCTGTTCTTGGAAACCTAAGAGCTTTTCGTGTTCTGCCTCGGCACTCTCTGCGGTGACGTAGCTAAACATTTCTAGTTTTTGGAACTGATGCACCCGAATAATTCCGCGTACGTCGCGGCCGTGAGACCCCGCCTCCCGGCGATAACACGTCGAGAGTGCCGCGTAGCGCTTCGGGCCTCCGGCGAGGTCGATGATTTCGTCCATGTGGTAGCCCGCGAGCGCCACTTCGCTGGTTCCCGTCAAATACAGCTCGTCGGCGGGCAAGTAGTAGATCTCATCCGCGTGCTCTCCGAGAAAACCTGTTCCTTGCATCACCTCAGGTCGCACCAGGGTGGGCGGGATCAGAGGGGTAAAGCCATGGCTGACTGCCATTGTCAGTGCCCGCTGCATCAGCGCGTTTTCTAGCAACGCACCGAGTCCCACCAGGAAGTAAAAGCGTGAGCCTGAGATTTTTGCTCCGCGTTCCATGTCGATGATGCCCAGTTGCTCGGCAATGTCGAGATGGTCTCGAGGCTCAAAGTCGAAGGCAGGCTTGTCACCCACGGTCTTAATGGTGACGAAGTTTTCTTCGCCCCCTTCAGGAACGCCATCGATCACAAGGTTGGGAAGCTTCCACAGCGCCTCTTTCGCAGCAGCTTCCGCCTCGCTGAGCTCCGACTGGGCTGACTTCACTGACTCAGCGAGCTTCTGAGCATCAGCTACCAGCTGCGCCTTCTCGTCGGGAGAGGCCTTCGCGACCAACTTGCCGTGGGCATTCTGTTCGGCTCGCAGGGCTTCAAAACGCGAAATCGCCTGTCGGCGCGCATCGTCTGCGGCTATTGCGGCTGCCACCATGGCGGGGTCGGCTCCGCGCGCTACGAGTGAGCGAGTGACGAGGTCAGACTGCTCTCGAAGCAGGGAGGGGTCAATCACGCTTCTAGTCTGTCACGGCAGGTCGGCGTGACCCTCGGCAACAGCCGCGAGCCACGCGCGAGCATCGACGAAGGCCTGGTCCGTGTATTTGTCTGAGACCTGGGGCCGATGGCCGTTTGCACGCGGATAGGAACCGAGGAAAATCACGTTCGGGCTGAAGCGACGCAAACCCATCAGTGCATCCGCCACTCTCTCATCGTGAATATGACCATCGAGGTCGATGACGAAGCGGTAGCGGCCCATCGCATCACCAATGGGTCGCGACTCGAGCAGGCTCATGTTGACACCTCGAGTGGCAAACTGTTCCAACATTTCCAGTAGGCGACCGGGTCCATCATCGGGCAGTTCCGCAATGATGCTGGTCTTATCGGCGCCGGTGCGCTCGGGCACGGCGCCTCCGAGTCGAACAAGAACAAAACGAGTTTCTGCGCGGGGGTTATCTCCCACCTCATCGGCGAGAACGGCGACGCCGAGCCGATCCACAATGCTCGACGGCGCCAAAGCCGCGTGAACAGGGTCATCACCGAGGGCTTCTTCCGCCGCTTTGACGTTTGATGCCGAGGGCACGTGAACGTGGTTGGGCAGATTTTTTTCGAGCCAGTGTCGGCACTGGGCATAGGCCACGGGGTGCGCGGCAAGAACACTGACGTCCGAGAGCGAAGTACCGGGTGCTGCCACCAGGCTGAAGCGAACCGGAACCTGATATTCGCCCACAATTCTGAGGCCGGGAAGTTCGGCGAGCGCGTCCTGGGTGGCGCTCACCCCACCTTCAATGCTGTTTTCCATGGCGATCATGGCGTAGGTGCTGCGCCCAATCACCACGTCGTCGAGTGCCTCGCCCACGTTTGCCACACTGACCCATTCGCCCGAATCGGCGCCAGGCACCATGCGTAATGCCTCCCAGGTGAAGGTTCCTTCAGGACCCAGGTAGCTGTATCGCTCGCTCGTGCCGCTCACCCGGCTAAGTGTACTGACCGAGGCCCCCGGCGGTGCCAGACTGGTACGGCATCAAGGAGGTTGCCGTGAGTTCATTTCCCCACCACCCCTGGGACGATATTGCTGCCGATGTGCTCCGCCATCGAGGCTCGATGAAATGGACCCGCTTCCCCGACACTCTTCCCGCCTTTGTGGCGGAAATGGATTTCCCACTCGCACCCCCCATTGCTCAGGCCCTCCATGCCGCCGTTGACGCTCCGTTATTGGGGTATCTACCCGAGCCAACGAAAAACGATATGCGAGAGGCGAGCGCAGAATTCCTTGCCCGCCACTACCAGTGGTCTGTACCGTCCGAGTGGGTGTTTCCCGCCGGTGACGTTCTTTCCGCCTACGAGGTGACCCTGAGAGCGTTTACTCGCGACGGTTCGCCGGTGATCGTTCCTACCCCTGCCTATATGCCGTTCATTAGCCTTACCGAAATGTTGGGCCATCCCGTCATCCAGGTGCCGATGGTCACCGCCGGCGATCGCCCGGTTCTAGACCTTGAGCGAATCAGCTCGGAGTTAGCCGCGGGGGCGCAGGTGGTGGTGTTGTGTAACCCCCACAACCCTCTCGGGCTCGTGCACACCAAAGAGGAATTGCTTGCTTTGGCGGAGGTTGTTGACCACGCCGGTGCTCTCGTGTTCTCCGATGAAATTCACGCACCGCT
This sequence comes from Pontimonas sp., assembly GCA_049416945.1. GTDB lineage: Bacteria > Actinomycetota > Actinomycetes > Actinomycetales > Microbacteriaceae > Pontimonas. The sequence goes on from JBMSHQ010000008.1 coordinate 9,582, forward strand.
CACTCTTTTTGGCCACCACCACATTCCCTATGCGTCGATTAGTGAGACAACCGCGTCACACACGGTGACTTCCACCTCAGCATCGAAGGCGTGGAACCTGCCCGGGCTCAAGGCTGCGCAACTGATTGTCAGCAACCCCGAGCACTACAAGGCACTCAAAGAAATGGAATTCACCGTCAGCCACGGGGCGTCGATTCTCGGCGTGATCGCTACTACCGCCGCCTATCGAGACGGTGGCGAGTGGCTCGAGGAAGCTCGACATTACCTCGAGGGGTCTGCCACGGAGTTTGCCCAGATGGTGTCCTCCTCATTGCCCGGCGCGGGATTCCGACAGCTCGAGGGAACCTATATCGCCTGGCTCGACGCATCGGCGGTCGACATCGGGAACTATGAGTCGCCCGCGCATTATTTTGCGAAGGAGGCCGGTGTCTCGGTGACCGACGGGGCGATGTGTGGTGAGGCAGGCGTTGGCCATATTCGCCTGATTCTCGCCACACCACGACCCATCCTCCGCGAGATTGTCAGCCGTCTCGCGGAGCACTGGCGCTAACGCAGCTTTCTTCTAACCTGGACTCATGGCGATTACTCACGAACCAGACAACAACCGTTACGTCTACCGCGACGATGCTGGCGTAGTTGCGGGCGAGGTGGAGTATGTGCGACAAGGCGATGTCCTCATGCTCGTCAAAGCTGAAATTTGGCCAGACCGCCAAGGCCAGGGCCTTGGGGCACTGCTGGTTCGGGAAACTCTGGAGATGATTCGTGACGAAGGCCACGGAAAAATTCAGCCCATCTGCCCGTTCATCGTGAAGTACTTGATGAAGAATCCCGAGTTTCAATCGCTCCAGGCTTAGCGCGCCGCCCTCACCGGAATCACCATCGGGTGACCGTCTGGAGAATCCATGACACGCAAAGCCACTCCATAAATTTCTGAAAGTTTCTCCGCAGTCAGCACATCGCGTGGGGTGCCGATAGCGTGGATTTCGCCCCGGGAAATCAAGACCACGCGGTCGGCGTAGGCAGCAGCGAGCGATAAATCGTGTAGCACCACGACCACACCCCGCGAGTCGGTCGCGCGAGAGCGCACGAGCTGCATGACTCGGTCTTGATGGTGCAAATCCAGCGCCGCCGTCGGCTCGTCAAGAAGCAACAGGTCTGTGTGTTGCGCGAGCACGCGCGCCAGAGAGACGCGTGCCCTCTCTCCCCCGGAGAGTTCGTTGAACCGTCGTTGCTCAAGATCAGCGACGCCCACGTCCGCCATCGCCTGGTCGACTACTTGGTCATCGAGTTCTTCTTGCTCCGTTCCCGTCCACGGATTACGCCCCATCTGCACGACTTGGCGAACACGGAAGGGAAAACTCACGTCGTTTGATTGCAAAAGAACGGACCTCAGTCGGGCAAGTTCTTTCGGGCGATAGGAAGAACTGGGCCGGCCGAAAATTACCGCTTCGCCTCGGGCGGGCACGATTTCACCGGCCAACGTGGCGAGCAATGTCGATTTACCCGCACCATTGGGTCCCACCAGGGCAAGCACTTCTCCTGAGTTGACCTCTAACGACACGTCGGAGAGGATGGTGCGCTTGCCGCGCTCTACCCCGACACTGCGCAGTTCGATCAGTGGGCTCGACATCACAGCCACCCCCCACTGGATTTGCGCTGCTGGAAGAGAAGGGCGAAAAAGAAGGGTCCGCCCACGAGAGCCGTGAGCATTCCAATCGGAAGGTCCGAACCCTCGACCAGAGTTCGGGTGAGAAGGTCAGCCCACACCATCAGCGCAGCACCCCCCACCACACTCACCACAATCAGTGAACGATGAGCTGGGCCCAGCGCCATTCGAACGATGTGGGGAACAATCAACCCGACAAAGGCGATGATTCCTGCGAAAGCCACCGCGGCCGCGGTCAGCAGGGCGACCAAGACGATGACAATTACTCGCAGCCCCTCGACGTCGACTCCGAGTTGGCGGGCGTTGCGCTCACCGAGCGAGAGTACGTCGAGCTGCCGAGCAAGCACCCAAGCGACGCCCGTTCCCACAATCAACAGCGGAACCACCACCACAATTTCTGACCACACTGATCCGGCCAAGGACCCCAGCTGCCAAAACACGATTTGCTCGCGACTTGCCGTGTCGGCGAGGAAAAGAACGAAGGCAAGCCCCGCTTGGGCGAATGCATTGATGGCAATTCCGGTGAGAAGAAGTGTGACCACTTCGGTTCGCCCTCCCGCGCGCGCAACGGCATACACCAAGAGGGTGGCCAGTAACCCCCCGATAAAGGCCATCGCGGCGACACCACTTCCAGCGAACTGAATTCCAAACACAATCGCGATCGATGCCCCAAGCGCCGCGCCACTGGAAACTCCCACCACCCCCGGCTCGGCAAGCGGGTTACCAAAAATGGCCTGCATCAGAGCGCCCCCGACGGCGAGAGCGGCTCCCACGGCCATGGCCATGATGATGCGGGGGAAGCGAACAACCCACAGGGTCGCGTCAATGACCTCGTCTTGGGGTGCCAATGACGTGGTGAGACCCCACCGGTCGAGAATCGAGCCAACAACTTGGCCTGCGGTGATTTCTAACTGCCCACTGACAGAAGACACCAGCACTCCGCCCAAAAGAAGAACTAGCGCAACCGCGACAACACCGACTGCGCTGAATCGGGAGGCTGACGCGGTTCGTGTGTCGCTCACGGGACCCGGTGAAGCCATTCCGGAGTTCCGAACTTTTCGTGAACAAGCTCCCCGACTCGCTTAAGCTCTGCGTCCGTCACGCTGCTGGGGGTAAGGGAATACAGAGAAGAGAAAGTTGAGACCAAATGCTCTTCGATGGCGCTCTTTGACATCCCGGTGTGGGCGCGGAGGGGGTCAACACGCTTATTCGCCGAGGCCACACCCTTGTCACTGATTTTTTCACGACCGATTCGCAACACTTCCAACATCCGGTCGCCATCCATGTCGTAGGCCATGGTGACGTGGTGAAGCACCGCTCCACTTCCCAGCCTTTTTTGCGCTGCCCCACCGATTTTTCCGCTCGGGCTTTGAATGTCGTTGAGCGGCCGATAGCTCGCGTCGATTCCTAAACCGCGCAGAGCCTGAACAACCCAATCGTCGAGGAAGGCATAGGAGTCTTGGAAACTCATCCCCTGGACTAGGTCAATGGGCGCATAGAGCGAATAGGTAATCGCTGTTCCCAGCTCCATGAACATCGCCCCGCCGCCGCTGATTCGGCGGGTAACTTCGAGGCCATATTTCTGTGCACCCTCCATATCGACTTCATTGCGAAGCGACTGAAAACTGCCGATCACGACGGCTGGCTTTGCCCACTCCCAGATGCGTAGCGTCGGGCCACGTTCTCCGGCACCCACTTGTTCAGTAAGCACCTGGTCGAGTGCCATTTGTTGCAGGGGTTCGAGCGGCTGAGGCGCGAGGTAGCTCCAGTCGTAATCAGTGAAATTCTTCGCGGAACTCAGCGCGCGGCGCACCACCGTGGCAACACTGGAGGGGTCAAAGCCCAGCAGCACCGCATCGGCGGGCAACGCCGCCCTAACGGCCTGTTCAATATGTTCGTGGCTCGACTGACTCGACAGCCCCACTATCGCGGCGTTGATGTCGTCGAGGGCTTCGTCGGGTTCTAAAAAGAAATCGCCTGCCACACGGGCGGCACTGATGGAATCACCGGAGAGTTCGAGGTCGACGACCACGAGTTTCCCGCCGGGGACCTTGTATTCAGCGTGCACGGCTCAAGCCTATGGTGGCTAGCTGATGACTTTCGATTCGAGCCAGTGAATGAGGTCAGAGACAACCTCATCGCGGTTGGTTTCGTTGAACACTTCGTGGCGTGCATCTTGATACACCTTCACCGTGATGTCATCGAGCTGTGCGCGATCGCGATACGCACGCTCTAGCCGGCGCACCCCACGTTCACCACCCAACGAATCGTCTGATCCCACCATGAGCAACATCGGAAGAGACAGCGGCGCCTTCTTCGGCACGCCAATGAGCTTCGCGGCGTCAATCGGGCCAAAAAGTTTGAGGGTGTTCGCCTCGAACGCAAGCGGGTCGTCGACCCACCGCTGCCAGACACTCTCGTCTCGACTAAGCCACTCTGCCCCGGTTCCCCCCAAATGCTTGTGTCGAGCGTTGAGGTCTCCCGCGTTCATGAATCCCGGCAGTCGATAGGTCGAACCACTCAAGACCACTCCGTCGAGTAGGTCGGCGAAGCCGCGGTTGAGAAGAATTTGGCCCATGAGTGAACCCCAGCTGTGACCCAAAAAAACTAACGGGCGGCCGGCCCGCTCGGGTTCAATCAGCTGGCGAAACTCAACGATGTTGTCGATGGTGGCCGATAGACCGCCGGGGCCCAATCGGCCCAGCTTGTCCATTTCGCCTTGCCACTGCTCGACTCCTGTGGGCCCGTGTCCCCTGTGTTCCTGAGCCCACACTTCCCAGCCTGCGGCGGAAAGCTCGGTGGCCAGTTGCTCGTAGCGCATGGCATGCTCACCCAGTCCGTGAGCGAGCTGAATGATTCCGCGAGCCTTCGGAGTCACCCACCGGTGATAGTGCAGGGTCACACCGAAGGAATCAACAAAGATGTCGTCGATGCGCTCAGGGGTGGTAGCAGACATGGCTAGTCCATCGGTCCCAACAGGTCGAAGGCGACAGTGTGGTGAATCGCTTCGGTGTCACTCGGGTGATACACACCGGCGAGAACGTCTCGTTGCAGACGAGAGATTTCTTCGGTGCGCTTGTAGCCGCGACCGCCGTGCAGCCGAAGTGAGCGGTCAACAGCAGAACGTGCCGTTTCTACCGATCGGTGTTTAACACCGGAGAGCAAACGAAACCACGTTGCTCCGTGGTCCACCTGATGATCAACGTCTGAGGCGAGTTGTGTCAGCGGAGCATCGAGGCCGTCCACCTCGATAGCCATCGAGGCCAGCTGCCACCGAATATCAGGATCAGTCGAATAGGGCTCGTTATCGCGAGCCATGCTTCTGCGGGAAGTCACAGCATCTACCGCGAGCTCAATTGCTCGCTCAGCAATGCCGACATAGACCGAGGAGACCAGGAGCAGGAAGTTTTTGAAGATGGCCTGAATAAAGGGGTCCGTATTGTCTCCGACCGGAACAATTCGTGCCAGGTGATGGGCGGGGACGATGGCCCCGTCGAGGGTTGTGGTGTGGCTTTGGGTCGCCCTCATTCCGAGGGTGTCCCAATCTTCGGTAATGGTAAAGCCCTCGGTGTCTCGGGTGATGAAGCCGTGGACGATGCTCTCACCCATGCGTCCCAATAGACCCAGACGCGTCCACGCCGGGGAAAGTGACGTGAAAATCTTTTGTCCGTCGAATCGGTAGCCGCCATCGACCTCGGTCACTTTCGTCACCGAGTCGGTGAGCACCCGGTCGTTTCCGCGCTCGCTCACTCCAAAGCCAAAGAGTTCGCCCTTCTGCGCATCTTCGAGGACCCACTGCAAGGATGCGTCTCCGGCCTGGGCGAGGCTGCGGGCGACACCACACCAGGTGAAGTGCATGCCAAGCCCTAGTGCGGTCGCGGGCGCGTGCTTGGCGAGGAGGCGCTGATCGGCAACCATCTCTGAGAGTGACCGCGGGGCGAGATACCCCAGAGATTTCAGTTGTTCCAAGTCCTCATGAAAAAACTCGTTGCGCTCGTCGTATCCCGCAGCGCGAGAGCGGATGTCCGAGAGAACCTCGTTACTCAACACACTCATGCCACCACCGCCTGCTCCTGAGTGTCAGACCAACGGTCAGAGTCGACAGAGGGAAACACCAACACGGGGTGGCGCACGGCCACACCGAAGGGCGAGCCCACTGATGGCAAGAAGGGAGCCGCCATCCGGGCGCGCACCGAATCGTGGGAAGAATCGAGCCGCAATTCCACGAGTGCGTCGTGTCCGCCATAGGAGACTGCCTTAACCGTTGAGGGCACGCCTTCGGGGCTTGGCACAATCCACTCGGGTCGCAAGACCACCCGCACCGCCTGACCCTGAGTGGGTTCAAATCCCTGAGCGCTCGCCGCCAAGTTACCCAGCGCACACTCCACGTGACCAGAGCATCCGTATCGCTCTGGTTCACCTTCGCAAAACTCACGTGCTCCGCACGCTCGGCACTCCAAAGCGGTGTCTTGCCACATGCCGTCGAGTTCGACGGTGTCTCCCACAAACGATGCCACCCAGGGGGTTTGGGGTGCTTCGTATATTTCTTTCGGCGTTCCCACTTGGGCCACGCGACCGCGATCCATCACCACCACAATGTCGGCGAGATCCAGAGCCTCTTCGCGGTCGTGGGTGACCAGCACGGTGGTGGTGTCTGACTCGCGCAGCAGTCCCACCACTTCCCGTGCGAGCGAATGACGCAACACGGTATCAAGCGCCGCAAAAGGCTCGTCGAGCAGCACCACTTCGGGCTTCACGGCGAGCGCCCTCGCGAGCGCCACCCTCTGGGCCTGACCTCCCGATAATGAGCCGGGCATTCGATCAAGAAAATCCGATAGTCCGACGAGTCTCGCGAGTTCTTCGACACGAGTTCCGTTTCGAGCCCCCCGCGGCAGGGCAAATCCGATATTGTCTCGCACGCTCAAATGAGGAAACAGCGAAGAGTCTTGGGGAACCCATCCAATACTTCTGCGCTCGGGAGCGAGATGAGTATCTGCGGACGACAGTGTCCGAGAGCCCGAGGTAATCGTGCCGCCCTCAACGGGGACCAACCCGGCTAAGGCCATTAACAGAGTCGTCTTGCCACAACCCGAAGGGCCCAGTACCGCGACAACCGAGCCAGATGGCACCACTACGCTCACGTCGCGCAGCGCGGGGCGGGGGCCATAGGACACAGAAAGGCTGGAGACACTGAGCGTGGTCATCGCGTCTCCCCCCTCTCGCTGCGAACGGCTCCTAAGAACATGGCCGGGATTGCTGCCACCACCACCAGGATTGCTGCATAGGGCGCGGCTGCTCCGAATTCGAGGGCAACGGTCCTCGACCACAGTTCTGTCGCCAGTGTATTGACACCAGTCGGCCGAAGAATGAGTGTGGCCGGGAGCTCTTTCATGGTGGAGACCATCACCAAAAGCGCACCAATCGCGATACTGGGTAGAGCAAGCGGCAGAGTGACTCTCCTCCACACTCCCCACGGCGTCTCACCCAAACTACGCGCCACCATGGTCAGAGTCACCGGGACCCCATCTATCGCGGCACGGGTTGTACCCAGGGCCTTCGACGCAAAGAGCACGGTGTAACCAAACACCAAAATGACCAGGGTTTGGTAGAGGGCAGGAACCACTCGAAGGCTAAGGAACACCAGCGACAGGCCCACCACGATTCCGGGAAGAGCGTGGCTCAAGTAACCGAACGATTCGAGAGTTCGGGTGGCCCGAATACGAAGGCGAGATGCCAAAGCCGCAATCGGCAGGGCGATGAGAGTGGCAGAGACCGCTGCCAACAATGCCACCGCAATAGTCCACCCGGTTGCTTCCGCCAGTCGCGGCCAATCGATGGCGCGCAGTGTTTCTGCCTGGGCAAGACGCGATATGAGCCCCACGAAAGGAATGACAACGCCCCCCACTACTGGTAGCCAAAACAGCCCGCCAGTGACCGTGGACACCAGGCGACCTAAAGCTGGCGGGCGGGGCGCGTTGGCAGAGGGTCGTGAGTAGTGACCCCGGAGGTTTCGTTCCCCCACGACCGCAATCACGGCCAGAAGCACCACGAGCAGTGCCAAGACGGCCGCCTGACTTCTGTTGAAGCTCGCCGAGTAGGCAGCGTTTACTCCCCAGGTGAGAGTGTGAAAGCGCATCATGGCGACCAGTCCAAAATCACTGATTGTGTAGAGAAAAACGAGCAGTGCACCGGCGAGGGCACTGGAGCGTATTTGTGGCCACACCGTCTCGACGAACGCGCTAATTGGGGTGCGACCGAGGGTGCGCGCGACCATTTCGTGCGACCCACCGAGCCCGCGCAGTCGCGCGGCCACAGGCAGCACGACATACGGCACCGTTACTGCGGTCAACAGCAAGTAGCTGGGAAGAAACCCATTGAGTTGTGGGGCGATTACGAGCCAACCGTAGGCGGCGAGGTAGGAGGGTATGGCCAACGGTAACGAGGCGATTACGAGGAGCACACGTCGAAGGCGGGAGCGATTGCGGTCGATACCCACCGCGATCGCGACCCCCGCGAACAACGCGGTGAGCGAGACCGAGACTCCTAACACGATGGTGTTGAGAGCGAACTCGGCCGCGCGTGACTGAAACAGGATGACCGCGAGCTCTTCCGAGGTGACTTCTGCGACGCGCACCCCCAGGTACACCATGGGGCTCAGCACGACCGCGACGGCCAGAGTGGCGAGTCCCCACAACGCCCACGGCCGACGAACACTCGGAGTTAACGAAGCCCGAGGTCCAGGTGCCGTGGAGGTGGACATGATCAGACTGCCTTCTGCGGGGGCCCAAGGGGGATGTCGGCCCCGTTCACGCTACTAGAGCAAACCGAATCGAGTGAGAAGTTCTTGGCTGTCGCTCAGGGTTTCCAAGTCAGAGAGATCTAGGTCTGGGTTGACCAGACTCTCTAAGCTGGGCAGCCCTTCAGGCGCAGCGATTCCGGGAACCAGGGGGTATTCGTAGGTGGTTGAGACGAAATAGTTCTGTCCCGTTTCGGAAATCAGGTAGCTCACAAAGTCGTAGGCGTCTTGGTCGAGCAAAGCAGGAGTGAGAACACCTGCCCCTGTCACGTTCACAATCGAGGCGGGATCTCCCAATTCGGTGAACCACAATTGCGAACGCATGTTCTCTTCGCCTCGCTCGGCCGCGAGCTGGTACCAGTAGTAATGGTTGATCAGACCGAGCGGAACAACACCCGATTCAACCGCTTCAAGGATGGAGGTGTTGTTCTCGAAAATTTCGGGGTCATTCGATACCAACGCCCCCACCCAACTCTCCGCAGCACCTTCACCCTTCAACACGCGGTAGGCGGTGATAAACGATTGGAAACTAGCGTTAGTGGGCGCCACGCCCACCTTTCCTGCCCACTTCGGCGACACGATGTCCTCAGCCGTCGCAGGCAGGTCTTCTTCGCTGATCGTCTCTGCGTCGTACACCACCACCCGAGCCCGACCCGTCACACCAACCCAAGTTCCGTCGGTGGAGGTAAATCCCGCGGGAACAGCGTCCGCAATGTCGTCAGGAAGCGTGGTGAACAGACCTGCACGACTAATGGCTCCTAGGGCGCCCGCATCTTGGGCAAGAAAGACTCCCGCCTGGGTGGCTTCTCCCTCTTCGAGCAGCAGTGCCGCCATCTCGGGGGTGTTTCCGTATCGGACTTCGACGTCGATGCCGGTCTCTTCCACAAACTGGTCAATGAGTGGCTGAACCAGCGACTCGCTCCGTCCGGAATAGACCAAGAGATAGTTGTCCGATTCGGCTTCGGCCTCCACCGCTTCGACTGAACCTTCTTCCAATGCTTCGGTGGGCGGTTCGCTGGGTGTCACGGGCGTGGGCGTCTGGCAGCCAGCGAGTGTGAAGGTGGCCAGCGCGATGAGGGTAGTGGTGCGAACGAAGGCAGGACGGAACAACGAGTCTCCTTGAGAGATAGATCGGTCGAAGCAGCAGAGGTTCAGACCGGAAATTGATTAGGTTAGGCTAACCTTATTACCGGGATGATTCACTGTCAAGACCGTCCCAATTCTCTCATCACGGAACTCAGTTGGTCCATCGCAAACGCCACATCGCGCTCGGTCACCACCAAGGGAGGCGCGAAGCGCAGGGTGGAACCGTGGGTGTCTTTGGTGAGGACTCCTCGCGAAACCAGTGCCTCTGCGACCTCGCGCCCCGTCGCCAGAGCGGGGTCAACATCGACACCGGCCCATAGGCCAGCGTGACGCACACCCACCACACCGAGAGATTCCATGTCTTCCAAACGCTTCGCCATCTGCTCGCCGAGGACCTGAGCGCGGCGTTGAAGATCGCCGGGTGCCAACAGTCCCACTACGGCCCGACCGACCGCAGCAGCCAGGGGATTTCCTCCAAACGTCGACCCGTGTTGACCCGGCTCAATGACCCCCAGGACATCTGAGCGGCCGACGACCGCGCTGACGGGAAGGACCCCGCCCCCCAGCGCTTTGCCCAGGGTCACCATGTCGGGCGTGACGCCCACATTGTCAACCTGCAAGGTGGCCCCGGTGCGCCCCAGTCCAGACTGGATCTCATCGGCAATCATTAATACGTTGCGGGCGCGAGTAATCCGTCGCACCTCAGGCAGATACTCACTGGGGGGAATCACAATCCCGGCTTCACCCTGAATGGGCTCGAGCAAGACCGCCACGGTCGTGTCATCGATTGCGCTCTCAATGGCCGCTGAATCCCCATAGGGAACAGACTTGAAGCCGGGCAAGAACGGCCCGAAATCGTCTCTCGCGACAGGGTCGGACGAAAAGCTCACAATTCCTAGAGTGCGGCCGTGAAAATTGTTATCGGCGACGATGATGGTCGCCTTGTTCTCTGGCACACCCTTTGAGCGATAGCCCCACGCCCGGGCGATTTTCAAGGCGGTCTCAACGGCTTCTGCTCCGGTGTTCATCGGAAGCACCATGTCGTGGCCGACCAGCTCGCACAGTTCTTCCGCGAAAGGTCCCAACTGATCGTTGTGCATTGCGCGGGATGTGAGGCTCAGACTCTTCAGCTGCTTACGCAGCGCCCGAATGATGGTGGGGTGCTGATGGCCGAAATTAAGCGCCGAATACGCAGCAAGGCAGTCGAGGTACTTCTTTCCCTCGATATCCCACACCCACTGGGCTTTGGCTTTCTTCGCCACTACGGGTAGCGGGTGGTAGTTGTGGGCGAGATGGGCGCTCTCCCGAGAAATCGCGCTCACCGTGCGAGCGCTGGGTTGATAGGTGTAGCGAGTCGCTAGCGTCGAAGCTCCAGGGTGCAACATTTCACTCCCCCTCCTCCCAGCAGAAGCTCGGAGAGATTCACTCCGTGGGTGACATATCCGCGAGCCTCGATGTCGTGACGCAAGGTCGTAGCCTGCTCTGCCATCACCACATTCTTCCCGTCGCTATAGAGATTGAGTCCCAGGAATGCGGCATCATCTTCTTTCGCGATGATGGCATCAGGGAATCGCTCACGCAGAACTCGGTTCGACTCTTCATCAAACGCCGAAGGCAGATAGGCGATGGTGTTCTCATCGAGCACGGCGAGCGCGGTGTCGAGGTGGTAGTAGCTCGGGTTAATCAAGGTGAGACTCACCACGGGTCGCCCGAAAATGGCGGCGAGTTCTTCATGCGAGCCCCCTTCACTGCGGAAGCCGTGGGCGGCGAGTATGACCTCACCCACCAACAAGAAGTCACCTTCGCCCTCGTTGACTTCTCGAGCTTCCCGTGGCTCAAAGCCCTGGCTGGCCAGATAGTCAAGGTAGGCGGGCCCTTCGGGAGCGCGTTCAGCGTGGCGGAATTTTGCGCCATAAGCGATGCCATCGAGCACGAAGCCGCCGTTTGCCGCGTAGACCATGTCGGGCAGGCCTTCAATCGGGTCAATGAGTTCTACCGCGATGCCAATACGCTGATAGGTCTCATAGAGAGAAACCCATTGCGTCATGGCCAGGTGTTGATCCGTGGGATTTTCGGGAAACATCCACGGGTTGATTCGATAGCTGACGGTGAAATACTCCGGCCGGCACATCAGCACCGTTTTCTTCTGTGCAACACGTGCGGATTGAGTGACCTGGGCGAGAGTAGCTGTGCTCATGAAAAGCAGTCTCTCACGCATGATTCACGCTTTTGTGGCTTTCTAGCGCAATTCTCTAGCTACTTTTCAGGCTCTGACGCGTGAATATTGCATAGACTGGAGTCATGGATTCGGTAGACCGCCAAATTATTGGACTGCTCAGGAGCGATTCCCGCATCCCCTTCGCCGATATCGGAGACCGGGTTGGCCTCTCTGCCTCCGCCGCGAAGAGACGCGTCGACAAACTGGTTTCGATGGGGACGATCCGAGGCTTCACCATCGAAGTCGATCCCGTAGTCGACGGACTCGCCGTAGAGGCCTACGTGGAGCTTTACTGCAGTGGAACGGTGTCACCCAGTGATCTCAAACGCATCCTGTCAGGCATTCCCGAAGTGGTCGGGGCGGGCACCGTCAGCGGTGATGCGGACGCCATCGTGCACATGAGAGCGCGTGACATATTGGCCCTGGAAGACGCGCTCGAGCGGGTACGTATTGCCCCCAACGTGACCCACACCAAGAGCACCATCGTGCTCTCGTCTCTTATTGACCGTCCGCGTCCTCGACTAGAGGGCTAGCGAGAGAAACCTCGGGTCGGGCGCGCCAAAACGGTGTGCGGTAATGGACACGGCCTGTTCTTTGAGGAAAGGCACTAATTCCACTCGACCCGACTCGGTCACTTCGTTGTCATATATCGCCACCGATGGGTCCCCATCGAACTGGACATACATCACACTCGCGTTTCCCCGCACCAGGCGAATCCTCGCGGGAGGGCTGGTCCGCATTCGGTCCACCATAGCCAGTTCGGACTCCACGACGAATCGCGAAGGGCGGTGGCCAAAGGCGGCACCTTCCATCAACAGCTCGTCGATGCCTTCGGGTAGCGGCTCCGAGAGAGACACCTCAATCTGCGCCCCCGCGCGCAATCCGGCAAAAAGAATGCGCAGGCTGTCTCTCAGCGGCGTGAACGCGGAGATTCGCACCGTAATCTCAGCAGGGCGATAGCGGAAGACATTTCGCTCTATGCCCAACCCCGACACATCTGCAGCCTGGCCGAAGTGCTCATCCCACGCCTTCTGATCACTCCAGACCGCACGGCGAAGGAACTGCTGGTCCTCTTCTGTCAGATGGGGCTCACACAGCTCCAGGATGCGCTCCACTCCAGCAGGCACCGCGTCGTCGGGAATCTCTTCTTCACTGGGCGAGTTCTTCCACGAACCCAGGGCAAAGAGGTAGTTCGGTCCCCCCGCCTTGAACGTGGGGCCGACGCTCGACTTTTTCCACCCGCCGAAGGGTTGGCGGCGAACAATAGCGCCGGTGATGCCGCGGTTGACGTAGGCGTTTCCTGCTTCTACGTGCTCAAGCCAATAGCTCACTTCGGCCGGGTCGAGCGAGTGAATGCCCGCGGTGAGCCCATAGTCGACCGCGTTTTGCATGCGCACGGCCTCCTCAAGAGACGACGCTCGCATAATTCCTAAGACAGGCCCGAAGTACTCCGTTTGGTGGAAGGTGCTCCCGGGCAACACCCCGACTCGAATACCGGGAGACCACAACCTGCCAGAGTCATCGAGGGAGCGAGGTTCCAGTAACCACCGCTCTCCCGCGCCGAGCTCGCTCAAACCTGAGAGTAGCTTCGGGCCCGGTGGCTCGATGACGGGACCCATGACCGCCGCCGGATTCTCCGGATATCCCACGACCAACCCGCCAACAGCGTCAAGAAGTTGCCTAGTGAATCTCTCTGAGGTGGCCACTGACCCCACCACAATCGCGAGCGATGCAGCGGAACACTTTTGGCCGGCATGTCCAAACGCGCTCTTCGCCAAATCCGCCACTGCCAAGTCGATATCGGCACTGGGCGTGATGATGAGCGCGTTCTTGCCGCTGGTCTCCGCGAGGATGGGCAAATCCGCCCGCCATCTTCTAAACAGCGTTGCGGTATCGAATCCGCCGGTCAGGATGATTCGGTCAACCCGCGGGTGAGAGATGAGCGCTCGACCTAGCTCCCCCTCACTCACGTCAACCAAACGCAGTGCATCCTGGGGGACGCCCGCCTCCCACAGTGCTTCCACCATGACCGCAGCACAACGACGAACCTGCGGTGCAGGCTTGATGATGACGGAACTTCCTGCTGCCAAAGCAGAGGTCACGGAACCAGTAGGAATCGCCACCGGAAAGTTCCACGGCGGAGCAACCACCGTGAGTTTCACCGGCTCGAAAGTGGCCCCCTCAATCTCGTCTATCTGAAGGGCGCTGTCGGCGTAATAGCGACAAAAATCAATCGCCTCGCTGACTTCGGGGTCGCCTTCGGGGAGAGTTTTTCCCGCCTCTTGCATCATGACCGAGAGCAGATCATTGCGGCGGCGGCCCAAGACCTCTGCCGCACGGTAGAGAATTTCTGCTCGCTTTTGAGACCCGATCGACTGCCAGTGCTGAGCACCACGACGCTGCTGATCGACGATGGTGTCAATCGTGATGCGACCCTCAATCGGTCCCGCTGAATCAGGGATTCCCGACTTTTCTAACGTCTTCTGACCCAGGCGTGCGCCGGCAGCGGAGCGGGCGTGCTTGACGATGTCTCGCGCCCACGCCTGGTTAGAAGGAAGCGACATGTCGGTGTCAGGTTCATTCTCAAACGAACCCGGTTGATGGTGCGGCATGACCTCGGAAGACCGGTTTTGGGTTCTGTGCGACGCCGGTGCCTGTGCGGTCATCGCCTCAAGAGATGCTCGGAAGCGCTTCTCCTCTCGGGCAAAGATCTCAGCCGAATCATTGAGGTCAAACACCGCCGACATGAAGTTCTCTGGGCTGGCGTTTTCATCGAGGCGTCGAACGAGGTAGCCCACAGCGGCATCAAACTCGTGGGAGTGCACGACCGGGGTGTAGAGAATCAATGGCCCCACTGTTTCTCTTACGGCATCGGCCTGGTCCGGCGCCATTCCCACCAACATCTCAAAGTCGACCGCGTGGGTTACTCCGCGCCGCTCGGCAAGAAGGTGGGCAAATGCCACATCGAAAAGGTTGTGTCCGGCCACACCAATACGAATTGCCTTAGTCCGCTCTTTCGTGAGCGACCATTCGAGTACTCGCTTGTAATTGGTGTCGGAGTCTTGCTTAGTGGGCAACACCGCAAGAGGCCAGTCGTGGAGGGCCGAGTCAACCTGCTCCATCTGAAGGTTTGCGCCCTTCACGACGCGAACTTTGATGGGCGCTCCTCCCGCCTTGACCCTGGCGGCAGCAAAAGCATTGAGCCGTTGCATCGCACCGAGGGCCTCTGGCAAGTACGCCTGCAGCACGATTCCCGCGTGGTAGTTCTGAAGGCTCGGGGTCGAGAGCACCCGTTGGAAGACGTCCAGTGTCATCTCGAGGTCGCGATATTCCTCCATGTCCAAATTGATGAACGTGGGGGGATTAGTGGCGGCCGCTTTTTCGTAGAGGGGAACCAGAGAACTCACGACACGTTCGACCGTGTAGTCGTAGCTCCACATCTGCAGCTGAGCGACCACCGACGACACCTTCACGGACACATAGGTGACGTCTTCCCGATCAATCAACGAGGACACGCCGGCGAGGCGCTTCGCCGCCTCTTCGTGTCCCAACACGGCTTCACCAAGCAGGTTGATGTTGAGCTGGTCGCCCTTCTTCGTCAGGTGCTTGAGCGAACTACCGAGGGACTTGTCGCTGGCGTCGATAATCAGGTGGCTGATCAACCCCTTCAGGGCCACACGGGCGATTGGAACGACAACCGAGGGAAGAAGCGGGGCAAACACAGCCCCTACTTGCACGAGCCAGCGAAGGATTCCCGTCAGGAATGCAGGGGGTTGTGACCCTAACTGGCGGAGGTTAGCGGCGGCAACGCGGAGGTCTTCCGGGCGCAACACCCGGTCGACAAAACCCAATGCGAAAGCTGGACCGTCAGGGTCTTTGAGCAACTCGGCTAGGCGTCGAGAACTCGGGTCGGGGCGTCGGTGGAGGGCGGCTGCTCGAGCCAGCCACTGCCGAACCAGCGCGACGGAGTCATCCGCGAGGGACTTGGCCCCCTTGACTCCGGCGACACTGGGGGACTTCGACGTCGCTGTCGAAACCGTTTCAGACATATCCATGAGGGTAGGGGTTTTGGCGACACCGCGCAGACAGCACCCGCGCTGAATACACTGGCGGAATGTCAGGGTCGACCTCAGTTCCTTCACACGCTGATGTTGTCGTGGTGGGTGGGGGCCACAACGGTCTCACCGCCGCCGCCTACCTTGCCCGCGCGGGACTGAGCGTGGTGGTTCTCGAACAAGCCGAGATCTTCGGCGGTGCTGCAGTCTCTACCGAGGCGTTCGAGGGTGTGGATGCCAGACTTTCGCGCTATTCCTACCTGGTTTCGCTCCTGCCACAACAAATCGTCGACGATTTGTCTCTTTCTATTGAACTGATTCGTCGTCGCTACTCCTCCTACACTCCCCAGCCGGGCAAGCACACTGGACTCCTCGTTGACACTCTCGATGAGCAGAGAACCCGTGAGAGTTTCCGAGCAATCGGGGCAGAGGCAGACTACGAAGCCTTCGTCACGTTTTACTCTGAGTGCGAAACCATTGCCCGCGCGTTATTTCCCACCATGCTCACTCCTCTGATGACCAGATCGGAGGCGAAGGCTCTGATCGACGCAGCCGCTCCGGGTCAGGGTCTTTTCGAGAAGTTCTTTGACACGCGCATTGAGGAACTCGTGGACGCAACGTTCACACACGACCTTGTCAAAGGCGTTGTCCTGACTGATTCGCTCATCGGCACCTTTCCCCGCACGAATACGGACTTCGACACCACCATCTGTTTTCTCTACCACGTGATCGGAGGGGGAACTGGGGACTGGGATGTTCCTGTCGGTGGCATGGGGGCAGTGTCGACGTCGCTCGAGTTTGCTGCTCGAAAAGCGGGTGCCCAACTCTTCACAGGTTGCTCGGTTTCCTCGGTCGCAACAGGAACCGTCAGGGGCACGAGCGAAACCGGAGATTTTTCTCTCTCTGCGAGTGTCGTGGTTTCTGCTGTAGCGCCCGCCGTGCTCAATCGGTTGACGGGCCATGCCGAAACCCACTCAATCGAGGGAGCACAGGTCAAGGTGAATCTGCTTCTTGAGCGACTTCCTCGACTGCGAGATCCTCAAGTAAGCGCTGAGGAAGCATTTGGCGGAACATTTCACATCAACGAGTTGGCCAGTCAACTCACGGACTCCATCGCGCAAGCGCGAGCTGGCCAGATTCCCAGCACTATCCCGTGCGAAATCTATTGCCACTCCTTAAGCGACCCCAGCATTTTGGGACTCGAGCTGCAGGAAAAGGGAGCTCACACACTTACTGTTTTTGCGCTGAACGTCCCCCACCGCTTGATTCGCGATCGCGATGCAGACGAAGCCCGAGAGCTGCTGCAAAGCCAGGTGCTCGCATCCCTCAACAGTGTTCTCGCAGAACCCATCGAAGATTGTTTGCTTAAAGATGAGACAGGGCGACCCTGCGTGGAGACAAAGACCACCCTGGACTTGGAGAAAAGTCTGGGCCTGCCGGGGGGAAATATTTTCCACGAACCGTTGAGTTGGCCTTTTGTCGAAGATGACGAACCCCTCGATTCTGCGGCCACCCGCTGGGGGGTGGCCACGGGAATCGAGGGGGTGGTCTGTGCCGGCTCCGGTTCGAGACGCGGTGGCGGCGTCAGTGGAATTGGAGGCCACAACGCCGCGATGGCCACTCTGGAGCTACTTGGCCTAGCTTCTTGACCAACCGCGCATCATGTCCCACTCGGGCTCAAAGCCGTAGCCGTGGCCACCGGTGAGACTCACGACGAGGGCAATCCACCCCACGAGCAGCACGATTCCTAACAGCAGTAGCGCGCCACTGACGGCGACGGCTACTTTCGCGGGAACGTTGTTCTCACCCGCTCGGTGGGACCATACCCAGGCGATGATTCCCATGATGAGAGCGGGTAACTGAACAAAGAAAGAGAACACCAGCGCCACGACTCCCAGAGTCCGGCCCGGGTATTCCTTCAGGTCAGCAGGTGTCTCGACACTGTCAATGGCAGTGTCCCTTTCGGTAGCCATAGTGATCCAATCGGTTGGGGTGAAATGGGTGATTCCACGCTATTCACCCCACCTCAGCATCAGCTAGACGAAAGCTATGCAGGGCCTCTTAATCGGCCAAGTGGCGACTAGGTGGCCACACCCCCCAAGATGGTTACATGAGGATTGGAATCTTGACCAGCGGTGGCGATGCCCCCGGTCTTAATGCGGTGATCCGAGGCATTGTCCTCACCGGCGAAAGAGTCGCGGGCCACGAGTTTGTGGGTTTTCGTAACGGCTGGAAAGGTGTCGTCGAGGACGACACCATGGTTCTCTCGCGCCATGAGGTCAAAGGAATTAGCAAGCTCGGTGGCACCATCCTGGGAACTTCGCGCACCAATCCGTTTCACCACGGTGGCGTCGAGAGAGTTCGAGAGGTACTCGAGAAGCGAGGCGTCGACGCGCTCATTGTGATTGGGGGTGAAGGAAGCCTTGCCGGAGGAAAAGAGTTATCAGATGGTGGGATTCCGATTATTGGGGTCCCGAAGACCATCGACAACGACCTCAATGGAACTGACTTCACCTTCGGTTTCGATACGGCGGTGAGTATCGCAACTGACGCGATGGATCGACTGCGTACGACGGGAGACGCTCACTCGCGGTGCATGGTGGCAGAAGTCATGGGTCGACACGTCGGCTGGATCGCGCTGCACTCCGGAATCGCGGCTGGGGCCCACCTCATTCTCATTCCCGAGCGCAAGACGTCACTCGAGGAAATCACCCACTACGTCAAAGGCGCCTTCGATCGCGGTCGAGCCCCGTTGGTGGTCGTAGCAGAAGGCTTCCAGCTTGACTCCATGGAAGACGTTCACTCAACGCTCGGACTCGACGCTGCCGGCCGGCCCCGACTGGGTGGAATCGGAACCGTTCTTGCACCGTTAATCGAAGAGGCAACCGGAATCGAGACTCGGGCGACCACGCTCGGACACATCCAACGCGGTGGCACACCCAGTGCGTTCGACCGGGTGCTGGGAACTCGATTCGGCATGGCCGCTCTCAATGCCGCCCACGAAAAGCAGTGGGGCAAGATGGTGTCTCTACGCGGCACTGATATTGAAATCGTCGAACTTTCAGAAGCCCTCGGCTCTCTCAAAACCGTCCCCGAGGCGCGCTACGAAGAGGCAGCTCTGCTGTTTGGCTAGTCGTCGGAGTCGTCGACGATGGCCCAGCCAAAAAGCCCGATGATGATGCTTCCGAGGGCTACTCCGCCGATTGTCCACGCCAAAGGGTGTTTCTTGGCCTGACGCTTCGCCCACCACAGCGCCACCTTGCCCACATTGCCAGGCAGTAGGCGAGTTTCGATTTCGTCGAGATGGCCACCCAGCTCGCTCCGGGCATCTCTCACCCGGCGAAGCTCAGAGCTAAGCGCCTTCACGCTCACTCCCCTTCTTTCGAGCGCGATCGCCCCGAATGGTCGCGATGTCTTCTTTCACGTTGTCAATCGTGCGCGTGGGTAACGGTGAGCCCGTTCCGGCCACCAATTTCGCCCCAATGCCTCCCACAATTACCGCTATCACCAGCACCAAGCCGGCAACACTGAGAGCCGCTGCCCAGGTGGGCATCACCAATGCCAGAGCGAACACTCCGGCTAAGACAAGAAGAAGCACCACGGCGACGATGAGGTTGAGAGCCACTATGAGGAGACCCAAACCAATGCCGGTTCCTTTGAGCCG
This sequence comes from Pontimonas sp., assembly GCA_049416945.1. Lineage (GTDB taxonomy): Bacteria > Actinomycetota > Actinomycetes > Actinomycetales > Microbacteriaceae > Pontimonas. The sequence goes on from JBMSHQ010000008.1 coordinate 29,067, forward strand.
AGCGATGAGCTCTTTTCGCAGCAGTTCTAATTCGGCGCGAATCAGTTGCCCCATTAGAAAAGGCAACTCGGTAATCAGGGCAAAGAGGGACCTCTTGCCCTGAGGGCGCTCCTGAGACGCCACGAATTACGCCTCACTCGATGGAGCGTTAGATCCTGAGCGACGTGCCTTAACCTGCTCGCCTACCTTGCGAGCCGTGGATTCGACCTTTTGGACCACTTCAGGCGCTCGTTCGCGAAGGTAATCCTCGGCTCGATGAACCTGGGCCTGAACGGAGGGGTTAGTCCACAGCCGCTCCGCGCCTGCCTTGAGCTGTTCGTAACGTTCCCGTCCAGCTCGCGTTCCGAGCACGTATCCGGCTGCGAGACCAATCACGAACATCAACTTGGAGCGCACTGCTACCACTTCCTTTGGTTGTATTCCTCAAGAGGCATAAATCGCCAATGCCCTCAGATTAGCGCGATTTTCTGGGCTTCACCAGATACTGACTCGACTCTCCGGCTCCAGATACAACTCATGGCCTTCTGAGACTGCGAATGTGTCGAAAAAGAGATCCAAATTTCGCACAATCTGATTGCACCGAAACTCTGCGGGCGAATGGGGATCTATTTGCAGAAGGCGTCGGGCTTCTTCTTCACGAATCGACAGTCTCCACGACTGAGCCCAGGAATAGAAGAACCTTTCCGCCGCGCTCAGCCCATCAACAACTGGCGGTTCGGACCCATCCAAAGAAATCAGGTAAGCCTTCCAGGCGATTGCCAGGCCACCCAAGTCCCCAATGTTCTCACCGAGAGTCAATTCCCCATTAACCCTCAAACCGGGAAGATTGCTCGGCTCTAAGGCCGAGTACTGCTCAACGAGCTTCCCGGCGCGATCGAGAAAACGTTCGCGGTCTTCCGCCGTCCACCAATCGACGAGACGACCATCGCCGTCAAACCGTGAACCCTGATCGTCAAAACCATGGCCGATTTCGTGGCCGATGACGGCGCCAATCGCCCCATAGTTTGCGGCGGCATCACGATGGGGGTCAAAAAACGGATACTGCAAAATAGCCGCCGGAAAGACGATTTCGTTGAAGCCTGGGTTGTAATACGCGTTCACCGTCTGCGGCGTCATAAACCATTCGTCACGGTCGATGGGCTTGCCGAGCTTTGCCATCTCCCGCCGAAATTCGAACAATGCTGACGCTTCCACGTTGCCCAGAAGATCATCCGAACTGATGGAGAGTGTGGAGTAGTCGCGCCACCGCACCGGGTAGCCAATCTTGGGGGTAAATTTGGCGAGCTTCTCTAGCGCCCGCGACTTGGTCTCCTCCGACATCCACTCCAAAGCGGCGATGCTCTGCCGATAGGCCTCGAGAAGGTGCGCCACCAGCTCGTCCATCTTCTCTTTCGACTCAGCCGGAAAGTGCTTGTCAACATAGAGCTTGCCCACGGCTTCGCCCATCGCGCCCTCGACAACCGAGACACCCCTCTTCCAGCGGGCGCGAAGGCTTGGTGTTCCACTGAGGGTCCGGCCATAGAAGTCGAAATGCGCGTCCACCATGGTGGAAGTGAGGTAGGGGGAAAGGGCTCGAATCACTTGCCATTCCAGCCACAGTGACAGGTCCTCGACTGAGCGGTTGGCCCAGGTGTGCCCGATGTTGTCCACGAAACTTGGTTGACGCACTACCAGCTGCGAAATGAGTTCTCGATCAAAACCGATTTCATCGGCCCACGCAGCGGCGGAAAACGGCGCCATCGCATCGCTCCACTGCTCAAAACTCACCAGGTTGTAGGTTTTTTCAGCGTCTCGGCACGACACCTGATCCCAGTGGTGGGAAGCAATCTCGGTCTCTACCGACATCACGGTGTCGGCGAAGACTTTCGAATCAGTTCGGCCGATCAGTTCCGCTACCCGCTCCAGGTGAGCGCGGAAGGCCTCCCGAACCGGCCCAAATTGCTCTTCGCGGTAGTACGACTCGTCAGGAAGTGACAATCCACCCTGCTCAATGAACA
>JBMSHQ010000009.1:0-27704 GCA_049416945.1 Pontimonas sp.
CACCATCAGCAGTGAACGAGTAGCGAAGGGGTGCTTCTCTCTCAATCACCAGGCTCACACGTCGCGTGGCCTCAATGAGCTCCGCCGAATAGGACCGGAACCATCGGGGGCCGGGTCTCCGTCGCGCACATCAGCGATATCGGCGATGCCATCTGCTCTAAAGTCACGGCCTGCGACCAGGTGATACACGTGCTTCTCCGGCAGGTTCGCACCGGTCACCCACGCGGAGCCATCTGCCACACGGGGGTCAAGGTAGAAGGGGATGCCGGTGGTCGATTCTTCACCCAGCACCGGCCCCTCAGGCGACCACGGTCCGATGTATCCCTTGACGAGGCCCTTGTGCTTCGCAAAGTCTTCCTCAGTTGCCGGCTCCACGTCATAGGGGGCAAACCACACTTCAGCTCGCTTCATATCGACGTCGCGATCGCCGGGAACACCCACCACCACCAAAGAGCGATTCTTCTCCGCGTCCGTCAGGGCCAGAACGACGTTCTTGAGAGTGTCCGATGCCTCCCAGGCTCGATCATCCCGGGGGTAGTCACGGTTTGACAGGTCCACAAGCGTCTGAATCGTGGGGGTATCGGGGGAATCGTGAATGACGGCGTCGGGCAAACCCTCCCACGACTGTGCTGGGGCGTGGGGGGCTCGATACGCCTCCACATTCGCGGCGTATCCCGCATCGTTGACCACAAACGTGTCTTCGCCGACCTCAATGGGGTGAAGAAATTCTTCTGATTTTGACCCGCCCATCGCCCCGGCATCGGCGCGCACAATCACGTAGTCAAGTCCGAGTCGGGCAAAAATGCGCTCGTAGGCGTCACGCTGCGCCTGATAACTCTTCTCGAGTCCCTCGTCGGTGTAATCAAACGAATAGGCGTCTTTCATCGAGAACTCTCGGCCTCGCAAGAGTCCCGCGCGCGGCCGCGCCTCATCGCGGTATTTGTCTTGGATTTGATAAATCGTGAGGGGAAGGTCTTTGTAGCTCGAATAGAGGTCTTTCACGGTCAGAGTGAAAACTTCTTCGTGGGTGGGGGCAAGCAGATAGTCCGCCCCCCTGCGGTCCTTGAGTCGAAAGATGCCATCGCCGTATTCTTCCCAGCGCCCCGTTGCCTCATAGGGCTCACGCGGCAATAACGCCGGAAAATGAACCTGTTGCGCCCCCGCTGCTCTCATCTCTTCGTGGATGATGTCTTCGATTTTGCGGCGCACCCTCAATCCCAGTGGCAACCAGGCAAAAATTCCGGGAGCTTGACGGCGAATGTAACCCGCGCGCACGAGCCACTGATGGCTCGCTACTTCAGCATCCGCTGGGGCTTCGCGCAGGGTGCGCACAAACAGGTGAGAAAGACGGTCAAGCACCCGCTAAGACTACCGTTCGCCCTCTACACCGTGACGACTTCGGGCGTGCCCGAAGGAGCGTCTGGCATTTCGGCGGCGATGCGATTCGCCTCTTCGATGAGTGTGGCCACAATCTCTGACTCGGGCACGGTTTTGATGACCTCACCTTTGACGAAGATCTGGCCTTTTCCGTTTCCGCTCGCGACTCCGAGGTCAGCTTCACGTGCCTCACCGGGGCCGTTCACCACACACCCCATCACCGCGACTCGCAGCGGGACCGTCATCCCTTCAAGACCCTTGGTGACGTCTTCGGCGAGGGTATAGACGTCGACCTGCGCGCGGCCACAACTTGGGCAGGAAACAATTTCGAGCTTCCGCTCGCGCAGGTTGAGCGACTCCAAGATTTTGAGCCCCACCTTCACCTCTTCGGCAGGGGGCGCCGAGAGTGAGACGCGGATGGTGTCGCCAATACCCTCGGAGAGGAGAATTCCGAATGCCACCGAGGACTTGATGGTGCCTTGGAAGGCAGGGCCGGCCTCGGTCACACCGAGGTGTAATGGCCAGTCACCTCTCTCAGCAAGCATGCGGTACGCCTTGACCATCACGACCGGGTCGTTGTGTTTGACCGAGATCTTGAAGTCGTGGAAGTCATGTTCTTCAAACAGGCTGGCTTCCCACACCGCGCTTTCAACGAGCGCCTCAGCCGTGGGTTTTCCATATTTTTCCAGCAGTCGCGGGTCGAGTGAACCGGCGTTCACTCCGATGCGCAGGCTCACCCCCGCAGCACTCGCCGCCTTGGCAATTTCGCCTACCCGGTCATCAAACTTCTTGATGTTTCCCGGATTCACTCGCACAGCTGCGCATCCTGCATCGATGGCTTGAAAGACGTACTTGGGTTGGAAGTGAATGTCAGCGATAACCGGGATTTGGCTCTTCTTGGCAATGATGTGCAAGACGTCGGCATCGTCTTGAGAGGGCACGGCAACCCGAACGATGTCGCATCCGGTCGCCGTCAATTCAGCAATCTGCTGCAAGGTCGCGTTGATATCGGTGGTAGGAGTCGTCGTCATCGACTGCACGCTGACCGGTGCACCCCCACCGACGAGGACGCTGCCCACTTTGATCTGGCGCGATTGGCGGCGAGGGGCGAGCGTTTCGGGTGCTTTCGGCATTCCGAGATTGACAGCGGGCACGAACGAGTTCCTTCCTACGACACCTTCTCGGTGCTACTGAGTCATGCTAACTGAGACGAGCGCACCGAACCTGGCTGAGCGAGCTATTGAATCAAGCTGATGGGGTTCACAATGTCGGCATACATCAACAGCACACTCATGCTGATCAAAACCGCCACCACGACCAAAGTCAACGGCATTAGTCGTTGCGGGTCGGTCGGGTGGGGCACAGGCTTTCCTCGAATGGTCGCCACCCGTCGCCGTACGCCATCGATTAGGGCCACCGCAATGTGACCGCCATCGAGTGGAAGGAGCGGAATGAGATTGAAGACGAAAAGGGCAATATTGAGCGAGGCGAGCAGAGCGAGGAAGCTCGCCACACGATCACTGGGGTCAATCGAATCGATTGACGCAATCTCTCCGGCTATGCGCCCCACACCCACGACGCTGATGGGGCCATTGGGGTCTCGCTCGTCCTCACCAAACGCGGCCTGACTAACCTGAACCATCCGCTCGGGCAACGTGACAATCACTCGCGCAACACCTTCGATATTTCCCCAGACCACCTGGGGCACGCTGGTCAACGGTTGTCTCACGGTGTCGAGGGTGGAGCCGATACCGACAAAACCCACTTGTTGGAAAACTGGCTCTCCATCTTCCAGCAGGACTTCGCCGCGCTCGTCGATGGCGTAGCGCTCGGTCAACATGGGAGTAATTCGAAGATTCTCGATCACCCCGTCCCGCTCGACCGCGAGATCAAGGGTCACCCCAGGATTGGCTCTGACGATTTCGGTCATTTCTAGCCACGAATCCACCGCGACACCATCAATCGACACGATGGTGTCGCCGGGTAACACCCCCGCCTCAAACCCCGGTGACACCGGATCGCCGGCTAGGCAGGTATCGCGGGTCTCCGATTGACTCACCACACACTCTGAGACGCTTCCGACGGTGAGACTCGGCTGAACCAAGCCGAAGCCAGCGAGCAACACGGCATACAGAATGGTGGCGATAACGAGGTTCATCACCGGCCCGCCTAGCATCACGACGATGCGCTTAGGAATACTCAGGCGATAGAAACTTCTATCCGGGTCAACCTCGATGGAATCATCCTCTGGTTCGACGGCCGCAAAATCAGTACCGGAAGCACCCCGACGTTTCTTGTCAGAGGGGGCAAACATTCCCTGCATCGCTACATACCCACCCAGTGGAATGGCTTTGATTCCGAATTCCGTCTCTCCACGGCGAGTGGACCACAGGGTGGGCCCGAAACCCACCATGAATTTAGAAATCGCGACGCCAAATCGCTTAGCAGGGGCGTAGTGGCCCCATTCGTGAAGCCCAATGGAAATGCCGAGTCCAATAACGAGGGCAAGGACGCCGACAACAAACCAGAGGGTGGATTCCACGCCGTTAGGTTAGCCCGCTGCTCTGACAGCCATCAGTGAGACCACTTGGCAATGACTGAGTCTGCTTCCGCCCGCGCCCACCGCTCTGCTGCCAAAACCCCCTCAATGGTCATCTCCTCGGGGGTGTGACGCTCGAGTACTTCCGCGATGACGTCGGTAATGCCCACGAACGGCAACGCGCCATCATGGAAAGCGTCAACTGCTTGTTCGTTTGAGGCGTTGAACACTGCCGGAAAAGTCGCTCCGCGCTTGCCCGCTTCCTTCGCCATGTCAACCGCGGGGAACGTGTGGTTATCGAGTGGTTCAAACGTCCACGACGAAGCAGTAGTCCAATCAAGGGGTGCGGTCGCCCCGGGGACACGGTGGGGCCAATCGAGAGCGAGCGCGATGGGAAGGCGCATATCGGGTGGCGAACACTGGGCAATAGTTGAACCATCGACAAATTCGACCAGCGAATGGACGATGGACTGGGGGTGAACGGTGACGTCGATGCGATCAAACTCAATATCAAAGAGCAAGTGCGCTTCGATAACCTCCAACCCCTTATTCACGAGCGTCGCCGAGTTTGTGGTCACAACACGGCCCATATTCCATGTGGGGTGGGCGAGAGCATCTTGGGGGGTTACCGAGAGCAACTGCTCGCGCGTTCGCCCTCGGAACGGTCCTCCGCTGGCGGTGACGACGAGTCGTGCGACCTCCTGGGATTCGCCTGCCATCAGCGCTTGAGCAAGTGCCGAGTGCTCCGAATCGACCGGAACGATTTGGCCTGGTGCTGCAAGCTCAGTGACCAGCTTGCCTCCGACGATGAGGCTTTCTTTATTGGCGAGCGCCAATACGGCACCGCTCTTGAGAGCTTCGATGGTGGGCATCAACCCCACAGAACCGGTGATGGCGTTGAGGACAACGTCGGCCTGGACCGAGCGAATGAGGCCCAGTGCAGCTTCCGCTCCGAGAGCGATCTGCTCTTCGCCCAAGCCGAGCTCGCGCGCCTGCTTGGCAAGAAGGTCGGCGTTACGTCCTGCGCTGAGTCCCACCACGGTGAAGAGCTCGGGGTGTGCCCGCACAATGTCGATCGCTTGGGTCCCGATCGAACCGGTCGAACCCAGAATGAGGACCCTACGCATGCTGCAGCTGCTGTGCATCGGCCGACACCGTGTGATCGATGGTGACTTGGCCGAGCACCCTGAGGCCTCGATACACAACGGCTGACTGCCCCGGGGCGACCCCTGCAAGGGGGGCGCCGAAACGAGCAATCATTCGCCCCTTTTCGATCTTGACGCGGGCAGCTTCGGGGTTGCCGTGCGCTCGCACCTGCACCTCGCAGTCGAATTCGTCGCACTCCACCAGTGACCCGTTTTCACCATGCACTCCCGAGACAATCCCCGATTGCACAGGATCTTTTCCCGCAAAGCTCATCGTGTCTCCGGAGAGTTCAATAGTGTCGAGAGCTTCCTTTGGTCCCACCACCACTTCCCGACTGACGGGTCGCACTTCAAGAACGTATCGGGGCTTGCCATCTGCAGCAGGAAAGCCAATCTGGAGTCCTTTACGCTGACCGACGGTGAATTCGTGTGTCCCCTGGTGGGTGCCCAAGCTGTTCCCGTCTCGATCGACGATGGCGCCGGGCGCCTCACCAATCTTGTCGCGCAGAAAACCTTGCGTGTCCCCATCGGGAATAAAACAAATGTCGTGAGAGTCGGGCTTGGCGTGAACGCCAAAACCTCGAGCCTCAGCTTCCTCGCGCACCTGTTGCTTGGAGGGGGTATCCCCTAAGGGGAAGTAGCAGTGTCGCAATTGCTCTTCGGTGAGCACGCCCAACACATACGACTGGTCTTTTGCCCAATCCGCGGAGCGAAGCAGTTGCGGTGACCCCTCGGAATCCTCCGTCACCGTGGCATAGTGCCCGGTGACAACCTTGTCGAACCCCAGCGCCATGGCGCGGTCCAGAACCGCCTCAAATTTGATTTTCTCGTTACATCTCAAACACGGGTTGGGCGTACGACCCTGGCGGTACTCGTCGATGAAGTTATCGACCACGTCAGCACGAAATCGCTCCGAGAAATCCCACACGTAGAAGGGGATTCCCAGTTGGCCGGCGACACGTCGCGCATCCATCGAGTCTTCGATGGTGCAACATCCGCGCGAACCGGTGCGCAGTGTCCCCGGCATACGAGAAAGCGCAAGGTGAACACCCACTACTTCGTGACCCTCATCAACCGCGCGGGCAGCAGCGACGGCGCTATCGACGCCGCCACTCATTGCTGCCAAGACTCGCATGGGTTAAGTGTAGGCACGGCCGCTCAGCAGAGTCTGGGCCGCAGGCTATTTTTCGCTCGCCGCCCGGGCTTTTTCCAACACGCCGGGGAAGAGTTCAACAACGCGCTCTACCTCCGCCTGAGTAGTCGATGACCCCAAAGTGAGTCGCAAAGCACTGGATGCGGTTGCCGAGTCACACCCCATTGCTCTCAGTACGTGTGATTCTTCGGCCACCCCCGCCTGACAGGCAGAACCCGTTGACACCGACACGCCCTGTTCGTCAAACAGGTAGAGGGCTACCTCGCCCTTCGCTCCCTGGAGGGTGACGTGAACATTATTGGGAAGTCGGGTCGAAATCGAACCGCGAACCTCCACACCGGGGTGTGCGGCGAGGCCGTCCATCAAAAGATCGCGCAGTTGGGAGAGCTGTTCGTGGCGGGCCACCATGGTCTCCACTGACTGGCGGGCCACGTGGGCAAACACGTGGGCTCCCGCGGCATCTAGGGTGCCAGAGCGGGAGGGTTGCTGGTTTCCTCCGTGAAGCAACGTCTCGATCGGGGTGGCACCCCGTCGCATCACCAAGGCCCCCACACCCACCGGGCCGCCCAATTTATGGGCGCTGATTGATACGGCGTCAGCACCAAGTTCTGGCACATTCAGCGGTATCTGGCCAAAAGCTTGAATGGCGTCGAGATGAACGGGAATATCCCCGTGTGCTCGAGCAAGTTCGACAATGCTCTCAACAGGCTGAATCGAGCCCACCTCGTTATTAGCCACCAAGGTGGTTACGCCGGCAATTTGCTCAGACGGAACGCTGCCAAGCACTCGCTCGAGATCCTCAAGATCCATCACCCCGTCGGGGTCGACGGCCACCCACAGCGGCGTGGCGAACCCATGCTTTTCGAGCCACTCCACCGCGTCCAAAGTGGCATGGTGTTCTGCGCGAGTAAGTACGAGATACAGCGGCTCGGCGGCACCTCGGGCACTGCGGTGCGCGAAGGTTCGACCCTTCAGCCAGGTGTTGATGGATTCGGTTCCCCCCGAGGTGAAAGTCACTTCCATGGGGTCCACTCCGAGGAGCTCTCCTAGCGTGGCGCGCGCCTCTTCGACCATCACTCGGGCGGCTTGACCCTGCTGGTGAACGGAGGAAGGGTTTCCCACTACCGTCAGCGCCTGGGTGTAGACCTCCACCACACCCTCGGGCATCGGAGTGGTGGCTGCGTAGTCGAGATAGATGGACACGGGTGCCTAGTAGAGCAGTGACGCGAGCGCTTGCCGAGCAGTGAGCACCGAGGGATGGGTCGGCCCTGCGATGTCGAAATACTCGAGCAAGCGTTGGCGCAACTGCTCTTGCTCGTCCGCTTGGACCGTGGGGTAAAGACCGAGCAGTCGTCTGAATGCGTCGTCGAGGTGCCCCCCGGCCACGTCCAAATCGGCGACCAATAACTGCGCCGCCACACGGGTGGGTTCGGCGCTAGCCGCCGCGCGAATTGACGAGGCATCCTGGTCCGCCAGGCGCCTCATCAGGCCGACGTTGGCGAGCCCCGCTTTTGCGTCCTGATCACTAGGGGCCTTCTTGAGCGCGTCGTGGTAGGCCTGCTCTGCGCCGTCTAAGTCGTTGGCACTCAACGCGTCATAGGCACGCTGGTGCTCAGGCGAGAGCGGTGTCTCTGCGGGAGCCTCGTGAGCACCATCCTCGGTATCACTACCCGGTGATTGCGGCATTACCCCGGTGACGCCTGCTTGCGCCGCGACCTGCAACACCTGGTCCAACACCGGACGAATCTGGTCTTCTGGTGCGTGACCCTGGAACAGGGGTGCAGGTCGACCTTGAATAATCGCGAACACCGTGGGAACACCGGTGATTTGAAGGGCCTGAACCAGTTGCGGCGCTTTCTGGGCATCTAAGGTCGCGAGCACGAGTTTGCCCGCATAACTGGTGATCAAAGCGCCCAGCTGTGGTTCTACCCCTTGGCCATAGACCTCAAGAATGACGGGGACTTGGTTCGATAGTTCAATCAGCGAGCCCATCTGGGCCTCATCGACATCCCGCACGAACGCGCCCGAGGCGGGCTGAGGAGGATTGTCTTTGTTCCGTGCCCGCTCGACCAAGGCCGATAAGTCGTATCCTCCCGACAGGGGAATGTTCGGACCTGGCTGTGCCATCCTCGCTACTCTCCTATTCGTCCCGGGGTTCCAATTCTTCGGCGTCGACGAGAGCGTAGCTGTAGCCCACGACGCGAATCTTTTCGTCTGAACCAATCGGTGGCACGTACCAGACTACGTGCATCGCATATTCGGCCCGAAAACCATCGGGTGACTGGGGCTGCCCCGTGAGGGCGCGCACCGCCGGAGTGGCATTAATGTTGGCGCCACTTTCTACCGGTCGCACTTCCTCGCTCTCCGTAATAACGCCAAACACCAGAGCTCCGTTTTCTCGGGTGGAGAGTGCCACGATTTGCTCATCGGTGGCCTCGATGCTGAGGCTCAGTTCAAGATCACTGCCGAAAGATTCTTTTCTCAGTTGCTGTCCGTCGGGGCCAACCAGGGTATAAAGGTCATCGGTCAGGGTGTCAAAGTTCTTCCAGGCGGCCGAGCTACTGCCCTGGCTCAAAATTTCGGCGTAGCCCTTCACCGTGTCCTCCGGGCTCACCGGCAGAAGCTTTGAATCACGTGCCAAACGCGGGGCCCCCACATCGACTGTGGGCATCGCCGGCAACACGACGTCCGGCGCTAAGAGCACCTGATAAATCAGCTGATAGCTGGAGCGGGCCGATTCTTGCCTGAGCACCATTCCCACAGACGGCGAATTTGCCTCGGCTCCTTCTTGAACGACCGCAAACACCACCCGGGGCCATTCTCTGGTTTGTTGGGGCACAAGCAGGCGAATAGGTGTGGTTGACACGGGCAATATTTGACCCAGTTCGTTGTCAAAATTTCGCAGCGCATACTGTGCTTCCCTCAGCGAGAACGCCGGGTTTGCTACCCGGCTCTCGAGCAACCCGGCGTCGAGGGCTTGGTCGGCGAGGAGCACCTGATTGGATACCCGCTCGAGAATGGTGCGGAACTGGGCCTCGGTTACTGCCGGATAGGGCGGAAGTGGAGCGGGGACAGTCGAATCTGTTTCCTCGACTGGGGGTGCCGGCTGCTCCATCCCCTCGGTCGCTGGGGCACACGAGCCCAATGCGAATACCGCCGCGAGGGGGATGGCGATGGCCGTGCGCTCCACTCGGCGTCTCCCGCGACGGGGCTGCTCGGGCAGCGGGCGGCGGGAGACAAGACGCTTGGGAGCTTTGCGCTTGGGGGCAGTAGGGGTTTTCCGCCGTGGCCCTCGTCGACGTCGAATATCGGCGAGCGCAATCAGCAACAGGATGAAACCAATCACCATCGCGATAATGCCCAGTGCGACGAGGAGCCCGGCAAAGGGTGAGATGTTATCCAGCGGCCAACTCAGTTGGACCACTCCAGGCGCCGCTCGCTTACCATCAGCAAAAATGACGACCGAAATGTTTTCGTCGGCGGTCAGTGACACCTTGACCGCTTCGTTTTCACGGAATTGCTCCAGCCACAAATCAGAGTTCAACGGAGCAGGTACTTGCGAGTCTCGACCCAAGCGGGGCACCGCGTAGAGGGTGTCTTGGACGTCGTCGTGCAAAATCGTGGTGAACCGAGCGGGTGTGACCCAGCCCATGACGTCGGCAGTGCGCCCATAAGCGACGATGACGCCCACTTCGGGGTTGGGATTGGGGTCGACCACTGTCACGGTTTGACGGCCGGGGTGAGATGTCAACGTCTCCCCAGGAATGACAATAATCGGCGCTGTGTGCTCGATTTCGACCGTGCGCACGAGGGTGTCGGGCCCCGCCCACACGGTGCGCAGGGCGATGCCCAATGCGAGAGAGACAATGGAGAGGAAGAGAACGAGCATCGCCGAGAGCAATCGCACGGCTCACTCCTTTCCCCGCGGGTCTCGTTCCCCCAGCGGGGGCGACTCTCCAGGGTATCTGACGCGGTGTGCGAACCAAGCGCAGAGTTAACTACACTCGCTTAAGCATCTGCTGAATGAAATGAGGGGCCCTTTTGGCCGACGGTACTGATTTTTCCACTGAGCTGCGCGGCTATAAGCGCAGCGAGGTTGACGAGGCACTCGCCGACCTGAAAGGTGAGCTCATTCGCGCCTCGCGCGATAGAGCAAACGCCCTGGAAGAACTCACCCAGGTCAAGGCCCAACTCGCTGAATTATCGGCCCAGGTCGAACCCCAGGGTGGCGCGGGCTATGCAAACCTTGGCGGCCGTCTCGAAGCGGTTTTGCGAATCGCCGAAGAACAGTCGACGCGAATTATTTCTCAAGCGGACATTGATGCCGAGAGAATTATTGGATCAGCCAAAGATCAGGCGAAAGCTCTGCGTCAAGAGGCACAGTCTGAGGCCGAGCGGATTGTGGCCGACGCCCAGTCATCAGCGACTGCCCTCACCGAGACGTCGCGTGAGCAGTCGGAAAACCTGTTGGCAGAGTCGAAAGCCGAAGCTGAGCGTTTGGTGTCTGAAGCTATTGATGAAGCCGCGTCAATCCGCGGAGCGGTCGCCACGGAGAGCGCAAAGATGCGCGCGAGTGCGAAACGAGAGAGCGATGCGCTGCGCGCTGAGGTGAAGCGCGAACTGGCGGAACTGAAGGTAGTCGCTGATCGGGAGCTCACCGAAGCTCGGCGTCACGCGGCCGATTTACAGCGAGAAATCGAGGTCGAGCGAGCCACCCACGAGCTCACTCTGCGAAAGATTCAAGAAGAAGTCGCCCTGCAGCGCACCGAAATGGAGCGTGAATTGCAGGCGTCTCACGCCAAAATCCAGCACGACAATGCCACCCAGGATGAGCGTCTCGCGTTGGAGGCGAGTCAAGCTCGGGCAGATCTCGATGTCGAATTGAAAGCGCGTCGGGCAGAAGCTGAGAAAGAGATGCTGGAAGCGCATCAAAAAGCCGTGGAGCTCAACGATCGGTACCTCGCCGAAGCGAAGGCTCAGCTTGACGATACAAAGAAGCGCCTCGAAGGTGTCCGGGAAGAACACCGGAAAATCACCGAAGCCATCATCGAGTTGAACAACTCCGGCAAAGCAGAAGCGGAACAACGGGCGCGAGAGATTGTCGCCGAAGCGGAAGAAAAAGCACGCGTGATCGTCTCTGAAGCGAACAAGCAAGCAGACGAGTCAGTCGCGGCCGCCGAAAAGCGCTTGATTGAGCTGCGTGCAGAGCGCGACACCATTGCCGAATATGTTCAGTCTCTGCGCTCAGTCGTGGGTGGTTTGGAAACTGACGAGAAGCCGCAGAAAGCCGCAAAAGCAAAAAACTAGTCCTGTTGGAGGACGTGGTCGTCTTCGGGCCATTCGGTAGGCAACGGCAGGGCTGAGGGGTTGACCTGTCGGACAATTTCACTCAGTGCTAGATGGGTGTACTGCTCTCCCACAAACAAGTGCTTAGCGCCCTCTGCTGGGATGACCTGAGCGTGGGGAATCACGGAGAAGCGCCGGGCAGCTTCTGTGGGCTTGAGAAAATCGTCGTGCTCGGGCACGAGTGCAATCACAGGTTCGCTCCGACCCACCCAGCGCGAGAGATCGTCCTCAGTCGCTCGATGGAGCGGCGGTGCCAGCAAAAAAGCACCTTCAAAGGCCCCCGCGCGACTGAGAGCGTGCTTGAGAATGACTTCGGTGCCGAATGACCACCCCACGAGCCAGAGCCTGGGCAACTGACGAGAAGTGGCAAAGTCGATTGCCGCGTGAAGGTCGAATTGTTCGAGATGACCTTCACCGAACTCGCCCTCTGAGGTTCCCCGTGGCGATGTGACCCCTCGAAAGTTGAAGCGCAACACGGCGAGATTGGCCATCGCCGGCAAACGATTGGCGGCCTTTCGGATGAGGTGTGAGTCCATGTAGCCGCCGTGGGTGGGGAGGGGGTGGAAAAACACCAGCGTTGCCACTGGCGCGACAGCAATCGGCAGGCTCAGTTCGCCGACGAGAGTTTTCCCATCTGATGTGGTGAAGGAGACGTCCTCGCGGGAGGCGGGAAGGACACTGGCACTGCGAATTCGCATCTTTCTCTCCTAATAGATTCGCCAACAGTGACTATGCCAGTGCCGACGATCCTCAACTCCTCGTTGCTCACCAAAGAGTGAGAGCTCTTCCCAGGCCACCACGTGAGCTTGGCCCGGCGGGATAATCAGGTCGCAGCCAGGGCAGCGGTATTCCTTCTGCGCGTTTTTCTCGCTAATGGGCTGCACGACAAACCGGGTGCCGCGCTTGGTTTCTACCCGTCTCACACCCGCTCGAATACGGTCGAAATCGAGCTCTTCGGGCTGTTGGTTGCGGTCGCGGTGGCTCTTGCGAGGCATCGGCTAGTACCAATTCTTTTGCTGCGAGTGCGCCCATGCGGCACAGGGCGAGCCGTAACGGGCATCAATGTAACCCAGGCCCCATCGAATTTGCGTTTCAGGGTTTGTCGCCCAGTCTTCCCCGGCACTCGCCATTTTGGATCCTGGCAAAGCTTGCGGAATGCCGTAAGCGCCACTGGAGCGGTTCTGAGCGAAATGATTCCACCCCGACTCTTTGGCCCACAGCGCATACAGACACTGATACTCGGATTCATCCATGCCTCGAGCGAGAACTAAGTCGCGGGCAACCGCCTGGGCCGTGCCGGGGTCAGGAATGCCAGTTGCCGGAATTCTGAAAGCCGGCTGCTTAGTGACCGACCATTCCCCATCACGAATGATTTGGCCCCCGCTTCCGGTTACGACGAAGTTTTCGCCCGCATCAACGGATTGACCGACCAAAAAGTACGCACTAGCAGGTGTCAGATGGGGGTTTGCGAGGGGCCAGGCAAGAAATGCCGCCACGCTTGCGAGCGCGAGAGTCGGCACGACACGCTCCCGAAAACGAGAAGTCGCTCGTGTTGAGGTGTGGGTCTGACGCCCGAGTGACCATCCGAACACAGTTGGGCCAGTTTAGCGGCCGCAACGCAATAACTACCGAACGGCCAGAATCACCGACACGGTCTCGTCGAGCACAGTATCAACCTGTTTTTCGTCGTAACCGCCTACCTGAGTGCGGAACTTCTGGTTACGCACGGTCGCCACCGATATCGGTTCTTGGCCCTGAAAATAGGCAACTAAGCGGTCACAGAACGCATCAACGTCGGCTACCCGATAGCCCTGTTGCAGCATTGTGGTGCGGCGAAATTTCTCCTTGCCCGGACGGGCCACGCGATCGAGAATCTCCTGCGCTTGGGCACGGATGTCTTTGAAATATCCCGATTCACCCACTTGTTCGGTTTTCCCTTCTCGCTCTCGTGCCGCGAATGCTTCCTCCAGTCGCCATAGCGCCTGATCTACGGCGTGAGTATCAAAGCCGTCTTTGTCGACGAGGCTAAACGCGACCTGGCGAATCGCCGAGCTATCAACCCCTTCTTCAAGGCCCTCGTACACACGCTTGGCGCGGTCGAGAAATTCGCTCACCTCATCGGGTCGGTAGCCGGGCGCACCTTTTTCGGCATACGGGAAAAGCTCGCTCACAGCCCTATTCTGCTGGCTTGAGCACTATCTGGCCGGTTCTACACACCGGGCCGCGGAAACGGGAAGCGCTAGGCGAAGAGCTGATAGGCGATGTAGACCACGGCCATTGAGGGCAAGAGTGAATCGAGCCGGTCCATAAATCCGCCATGTCCGGGTAACAAGCTCGACATGTCTTTGATTCCCAGGTCTCGCTTAATCAACGACTCGACCAGGTCACCCATCGTCGCCGAGCCGACAAGCAGCAGAGCGAAAACCATGCCCTGGAGCCAGCCAATACCCAAGAGGAACTGCCCAAACGCTGCCCCCGCGATCAACGCAGCCACGGTCGCACCACCTAGGCCTTCCCAGGTCTTTGCCGGGGAAATTTGAGGGGCGAGTTTGTGTCGACCAACTGCGAGACCGGTGGCATAAGCGGCGGTATCTACCGCGACAACAATCACGACACTTGCGAGAACCCACCATTGACCACTTGACGCCGATTGGGTGACGATGGCGAAGGAAGCGAGGAAGGGCACATAGACAACGACGAATATGCCCCCTTGAATATCGCGCAGAAACGTCGGCCGAGCTGACGCGTTCAGCGCGCTATCGACTAATCGCCCCACGAACACCGCCACAATCGCGATAAACAAGCCCAAGAGCATGCCATCGGCTCCAAACAGGTAGCCACTTGCCAAGACCGCAATAGAGACGAGGACCATCCACACCCGCGGTAATCGCGACCCCTTTTCTTGCAGGGCCGTCACCAGTTCGATTACCGCAAGTGACACCAAGGTCGCAATGAACACAAAGAACAGCAGCTTGGTGAACAGTAATGACGCCAGAAATACCCCGCCCAGGGCTAAGCCCACCAGAATGGCCTGCCACAGAGGCCGCCCCGCGCGCTCATCGATTTTGGCCGACGCCTCTTTTACCTGGTTTTCCCACTCTTGGTAGGTGGCCTCAATATCGCCAATTGCCTGCTCGAGGCGCTTAATCGGTTCGCTCGGCCCCGTAGTTTTGTGGTCCTCGCTGGATGGACTCACCGCAACTCACACTTCAAGCAGTTCGGATTCTTTGCGCTTCAACGCCTCGTCGATGTGGTCGATGTGCGACTTAGTCAGGGCTTCAAGTTCCTTTTCCGCCCGAGCCACTGCATCTTCTCCGACTTCCGAAGTGAGCGACTCCAAATCATCTTTGGCCTTGCGACGCACACTGCGCACCGAGACGCGACCATCTTCGGCTTTCTGGTGAGCGAGCTTGACGTACTCCTTGCGGCGCTCTTCGTTCAGCTCCGGCATGGTCACTCGAATCACGTTTCCATCGTTTTGCGGGCTGGCGCCGAGGTTTGGCGCGTTGACAATGGCCTTTTCGATTTCCTTCATTGCGTTCTTGTCAAACGGCGTCACCACCATGGTTCGCGCCTCCTGCACTTGCAAGCTCGCGAGCTGCTCGAGGGGAGTAGGGCTGCCGTAGTAGTCGACCATGATCTTTTGGAACATCGCCGGGTTTGCCCGTCCGGTCCGCACGGTCTGAAAATCGTTGTGGACGACCTCAAGGGCTTTGTCCATCTTGTCTTTGGCTTCAGCCAGAACGTCCTCAATCATCACAGCCCTTTCTCTCAGACGTCATTCTAGTTCGGCGGGCTAGGACACCAGGGTGCCGATGCGCTCGCCCAAGAGAGCTTTGGTGACGTTTCCTTCCGGCTCCATGCCAAAGACCAACATCGGCATTTTGTTGTCCATGCACAGGCTGAAAGCGGTGGAATCAACAACTTTCAGGCCCTTGACTAACGCGTCCTTGTAGCTCAAGGTGTCGTACTTCTGCGCGTCCTTATCGACCTTGGGGTCCGCGGAATACACGCCGTCCACGCCGTTTTTTGCCACCAGCACTTCATCGGCTCGCACTTCCAAAGCACGCTGTGCCGCGACCGTATCGGTCGAGAAGTAGGGCAAACCGGCACCTGCTCCGAACACGACCACGCGGCCCTTCTCGAGGTGTCGAATAGCGCGCAGCGGAATGTAGGGCTCCGCCACCTGGGTCATCGAAATCGCCGATTGCACCCGCACCTGGGCCCCTGCCTGCTCCAAGAAGTCTTGCAGCGCGAGGGCGTTCATCACGGTGCCCAACATTCCCATATAGTCCGCGCGCCGACGATCCATGCCGCGCTGGCTCAATTCCGCACCGCGGAAGAAGTTGCCACCACCGACGACGACGGCAACCTCTACGTCTTTGGCCGCCTCAGCAATCTCGCGGGCTATTTGTGCGACGACGTCGGGGTTGACCCCAAGAGACCCACCACCAAATGATTCACCGGAGAGCTTGAGAAGAACCCGTCGTCGATTGGCCATTGTGCGTCCTCCAGGTGGATGGTTCTAGCCAGAAGGCTAGTACCTCACCCGAGTGTTTGGTACTAGGCGCCGACCTTGAAGCGCGCAAAGCCGCTTACCGTCAGTCCGGCCTGATCCAACACCTGACCAACAGTCAGCTTGTTGTCGCGGGCGTAGTCCTGGTCCAACAGCGCAATCTGCTTGAAGAAGGCGCCGAGGCGACCCTCCACAATCTTGGGAAGCGCTGCTTCCGGCTTGCCTTCATTACGACTGATTTCCTCGACCAGCGCACGCTCCTTGTCGACCACGTCCGCAGGCACCTCGTCGCGCGAGATGTACTGGGGGTCAGCAAATGAGATGTGCTGGGCCACGCTGCGCGCGGTCTCTGCATCGGAACCGCTGTAGCCCAGGACAACGCCCACCTGAGGCGGAAGGTCCTTGCTGGTGCGGTGAAGGTAAATCGAGAAAGCGTCCGCTTCGAGGTGAGACACGCGTCGCAGCTCCACCTTTTCGCCGATGATGGCGGCCTGGTCAGAAATCGCTTGCTCGACGGTGGATCCACCCATGGGAGCAGCCAACGCGTGCGCCACGTCGGATGCACCAGCAGCGTGCACCGCTGCCAAGACCTCGTCGGCGAGAGCGATGAACTTCTCATTCTTCGCGACAAAGTCGGTCTCACAAGCAAGCTCAATCATGAAGGCGTGACCGTTGGCTTCCACTGCGGCCACGAGGCCTTCGGAAGTCGAGCGGTCAGCGCGCTTCGCGTTTCCCTTGGCGCCCTTCAAGCGGAGGATTTCAGTGGCCTTCTCTACGTCTCCGCCAGCCTCTTCCAGAGCGTTCTTGGTGTCGACCATTCCGGTCCCAAGAAGCTCACGGAGCTTCTTAATGTCTTCGAGTGACACGTTTGCCATGGCTGTTCCTTACTTGCTCTTCGCGTCGGTTTCGGTCTTCTTAGCGGCAGGCTTCTTCGCAGGAGCCTTCTTTGCCGCGGGCTTCTCGGCAGCAGCTTTCGCAGGAGCCTTCTTAGCAGCAGGCTTCTCAGCGGCAGCTTTCGCAGGAGCCTTCTTCGCAACTGGCTTCTCTTCCGCAGCATCGGCCTTCTTAGCCGGAGCCTTCTTAGCAGCAGGCTTCTTGGCGGGGGCCTTCTTCTCTTCCGCAGCGGGGGCAGCCTCAGCAGGCGCGGCTTCCGCGGCGGGTGCCTCAGCACCAGCTTCGAGCAGTTCGCGCTCCCACTCAGCGAGAGGCTCTACTGCGGACACGTTTCCTTCAGCCTCGGGCTTCTGGTGGCGCTCAATGAGGCCTTCGGCAACGGCGTCAGCGATGACCTTGGTGAGCAAAGCCACCGAGCGAATCGCGTCGTCGTTTCCAGGAATCGGGTAGGCGAAGTCATCGGGGTCGGCGTTGGTGTCCAAGATGCCGATCACGGGAATTCCGAGCTTCTTCGCTTCGTCGATGGCGAGGTGCTCGCGCAACGGGTCCACAACCCAGAGAGCACTCGGTGTCTTCTGCATGTTGCGGATACCACCGAGTGACTTGTGAAGCTTGTCGAGCTCGCGCTTTTTCAGCAACAGTTCTTTCTTGGTGTAACCCTGGGTGGTGTCGTCGTAGTTGATTTCTTCCAGTTCTTTCATGCGTCCCAAGCGCTTGGTGACGGTCTGGAAGTTGGTGAGCAAACCACCCAACCAACGCTCGTTGACGTAGGGCTGACCCACGCGGGTCGCCTGCTCGGAAATGGCTTCCTGAGCCTGCTTCTTGGTCCCGACGAAGAGGACCGTGCCACCGTGGGCAACGAGATCCTTCACAAAGTCGTAGGCGCGGTCGATGTATTCCAACGACTGCTGGAGGTCAATGACGTGAATGCCACTGCGCTCAGTGAGAATGAATCGCTTGACTTTCGGGTTCCACCGACGAGTCTGGTGGCCGAAGTGAACGCCGCTGTCAAGCAGCTGGCGGATAGTGATGACGGCCATGGCCGCACTCCTTCTAAGGTTTTCGGTTGATGCATCACCCGGCGGGTAACGCCCTGGTGTCGCACAATCCAGCCACTCAGGCGAATAAACCCGAGACCGTTGGTCAGAAAGTGATGTTCGACACGCGAATTCGCCCAACGAATTGGACGTGTCTCTAGCATAGCGGCGCACGCAGGCCAACGCGAATGGAGAACTAGTCCACAGCAGCCCCGTTGTGAGAGGTTTTGCGCGTCTTCCCCGCGCGTCGCGTCTCGGCCTCGCCCACACACCACTATTCGCCCATGAAACTTCTGATCCTGGCATTAGTGGCAAGTGTCGGCTTGCTCACGCCACCACCGCCAGTATGGGACTGGCCAGTAAGGGCTGAAGCTGAAGTGGTGAGAGATTTTCTCGCGCCTCTGTCCCCTTGGGGTGCCGGTCATAGAGGCCTTGACTTGCGCGCGCGGCCAGGTTCGCCCGTCGTCGCACCCGTCTCAGGAAAAATTCATTTCTCAGGCTCGGTCGTCAATCGTGGAGTCGTCACCATAGAAACCGCCGAGGGATGGCTCGTCAGCATGGAACCCATCACCCCCGACTTCGACGGATCCCGGGTGGCTCGTGGACAAAAAATCGGGATAGTTCAACGCGGTCACTGCTCAGGGGGGTGTCTTCACATTGGCCTGCGAATAGAGGGCGAATATCGCTCCCCCGCGCGGGAACTCGGAATTCTTCGCCGAGCGACTCTCCTGCCGCCCGGCTAAGCCCGTGGATGGGCTTGTTCGTAGGCCTTCTTGAGCCGCTCCACCGACACGTGGGTATACAACTCAGTCGTCGCGAGAGAACGGTGACCGAGCATTTCCTGCACGCTGCGCAGATCAGCGCCATGGTCGAGCAGATGGGTTGCCGCACTGTGTCGGAGGGTGTGGGGGCCACGGGGGCCAGACCCGGGATGCTCTCCGAGCATCCGAGACATGAGCGAATACACACTCCGCGGATTAAGTCGTCGACCTGTTGCCGAGAGGAACAGGGCTTGGCCGCTTCGTTCGCTACACAGAGCGCCTCTGGCGGTGTCGAGGTATCGCCGCAACGCACGAATCGCCGGTTGACCAATCGGCGCAACTCGCTCACGATCGCCTTTACCCCGCACCCGGATGGTCTGCTCGGCGAAATCGATCGAATCCAGATTCGCTGAACACAATTCACTGACGCGAAGAGCTGACGAGTAGAGCAGTTCGACCACGGCCAGGTCTCTGACTGCTTGGGGGTCACCGGAATCGGCCCGTGCCGAGAGCTGATCAAATAGATCAGCAATCTGGGCCTCATTGAGCACTCGGGGAAGTTTTTTGGGGGCCTTGGGTTGGTGCAGGCGCGCCCCGGGGTCGCTCGCGTGATGACCCTGTTGGTGAAGCCAACGCGTAAAGCCGCGAACACTTGATACCCGCCGACGCAGGGTGGTGGGGCTCAGCCCAGCGGATGCCTCCGCCCACAACCATTCACGCAACACCTCCGCTTCTAGCTGACTAACGCCCGATTTACCGTGTCGATCGAGGTAACGCTGAAGCGAACCGAGATCGGCGGCGTAGCTCTTGAGTGAATGGGCAGCAAGGCTTCGATGCGATCCTCGCCAATCGAGGTAGCGCGCAATCGCCTGCTGGATGTCCACGCCTCTAGCTTTTCGAACGCGAGGTCACTGCCCTGGCCGACACTCCGGGGGAACCTTAGGGGCTTCAGCTACTCCCCTGCCTGGTCCTTATCCACTTTCTTGTTGTAGTCCGAATCTTTTGCAGAGAACATCGCTCGGCGCTCGTCGTGTGACATGTTGAGAATCATCGGCAGGTGCTCTGAGGAGTGACTAAACAGTTCGGGCATGTCAGTTGCCGGAATATCGGAAAAGACCAGTTGGTCGTCATACACACTGACCAGGGACGACCCGTGAGCACGGTCAACTCCCTTGAGTAGCACAGAAGCGTCGGCGGCGATATCCACGTTGTAACAGGCAGCTGCCGCTACTGACACCGGGATTCCTCTCGCGACGGTGTGGGTCGAATAGTGCAGGTGACCGGCAAGAATTCCTCTGACGTCTGAGCCTGTGATCACCTCCCACAATCGGTGCTGCTCCTCAAGCTCGATTAACCCCATGAGGGGAACAACGGTGGGAATCGGGGGGTGGTGCAAAGCCAAGACGGTCCCACGAGGTGCGGGTTGCGAGAGCTCGGCAGCGAGCCACGCTAACTGCTCATCGGTGAGCTCACCGTGGTGATACCCGGGCACTGAGGTGTCAAGAGCAATGATGCGAAGTCCATCGATGTCATAACTGCGGTCACGCGGCTCGCTGGTGGCCGACTCACCCCAGAGCACGGTGCTGAAGGGTTCTCGCTCATCATGGTTGCCCATTACCCAAACGACCTCGGCAGAGAGAGCGCGAGCGTGGGGCTCAACAAGGCTCTTGAGCTCCTGATACGCATCTTCTTCGGCCCGGTCAGCAAGATCCCCGGTGAACACCAGTGCCCGAATATCGAGATTGCTCGCGCTAATGCGCTGGAACATCTGATGCATTCGACCCGCCGTATCGATTGAGCCGTGAAGGGGTTTAGAGCCACCCAGAAGATGGGTATCGCTCACATGAAGAATCGAAAAATGTGGCTGCGGGTGCTGGCTCAAGGGCTGGGACACGATACGAGCCTAGACAGGAAGTTCTTGGCGTGCTGCAAGAACCTCTGATGAGGTGCCGCCGCCGGAAAAAACGATGGGTGTGGCGTTCCACTCGTCAAATAACCGTTGTGCCCCCTCGTTTTCAGGCCGTGTGTGCTCATAACTCACCGCATAAAGCTCGCGCCCCAATGTCGCAGCGTGGGACGCTGTGGAAAGAGCCCCTGAGCGTGTCGGGCACTCGACGACCACCACCGCAGAGGCGAGCGCCGCGATGATGCGATTGCGGGAGAGAAATGAACGCGGAGAGATGGGTTTACCGGGAGGATTCTCACTGAGCAGAACTCCCCCGCGGGCAACCGCGTCAAAGAGCCCTGAATGTTCGCGCGGGTAATGCCGATCAAGACCGGTCGCACCGACCACCACGGTGGGTCGAAGCCGACTGAGCGCAGTGCGATGGGCAATGGCGTCGATTCCCAGCGCCCCTCCCGACACAATGGTGAGGCCCTGGTCTAGTAAAGCCTGAGAGAAAGCGTGGGCAGCCTGCGCTCCACTCACACTCGGTCGGCGAGTGCCGACCACGCTCACGAGCCCCTCGCGGCGAGAAATATGAGCCAAATCACCCCTGGAAAACACAAGAATCGGCTGAAAAGGCCCCAAATCATCTAAGCCGCGGGGCCATTCGGAGTCGGAGGGGGTAGTCAAACGGATTCCTTCACGCGCGCAGATTTCGATTACCTCATTGACGCGGTCACGCGATGGCGTCTCGGGCAAACGCGCGATGAGCATCTGCATGCGCTGGTGGTGCTCGTGATGTGAAGGTGAAGAGCGGCCAACACCGTGCTTGACGGCATGCTGGATTCTTCGCGCCGCCTCTGGCGCGCCAAAATGACCAATCAGCTCACCTACTTCACC
Organism: Pontimonas sp.; assembly: GCA_049416945.1. Lineage (GTDB taxonomy): Bacteria > Actinomycetota > Actinomycetes > Actinomycetales > Microbacteriaceae > Pontimonas. Next base: position 21,554 of record JBMSHQ010000009.1, read on the forward strand.
ATCGCCTGGTTCACACCACAGTGACCACCAGATGCGAGCGCGGAGATCTTCGGAAATGGATAACGTCTGGGTTTCGGTCACACGCACGGCAGAAGAGTGCACAACTCCCATGGAACAACGAGCAGCAGTGCCGCAATCGTGGAAAAGAGCGGGGCGTAGAGGGGGTGTGGACTACTCCTCGAGAGCGAGGTCTTTGGGTAACTTCAGCTCTTTGTTGCCCAACTCTTCGATGTTGATGTCTTTGAAGGTGAGAATTTTCACCGATTTCACAAAACGGTCGGATCGATAGATGTCCCACACCCATACGTCATTCAGAGTGAGTTCAAAGTAGAAGTCGCCTCCGCGCTCCTGGACTTCCTGGGTGACATCGTTGGCAAGGTAAAAGCGGCGCTCGGTCTCGACGACAAACTGAAACTGTGTGACCACGTCGCGGTACTCGCGGTAGAGCGCAAGTTCTGCCTCGCGGTCAAAGTCATCGAATTCTTCGTCCATCGCCTGAAGTCTAGCCCTGGTCCAATGGGAGCTCTGTGGGGCGAAGCCAGGTCATCCGATGAATGGGGCAGGGACCAAATTGGTCAATCGCCGCCATATGGCCGGAGCTTCCATAGCCCTTATTGGAGGCGAACCCATAGTGCGGAAATTGAGGATCGACTCCCACCATGTAACGATCTCGCGTGACCTTCGCCACGAGGGAACTCGCCGCCACCGACAGACAATCACGGTCGGCTTTGACCTGGGTGACTACACGAATCGCGTAATCAAGATGAGAGCTCAACCAATCGTGGTGTCCATCGAGCAACACCACGGGACGATGAGACTGGTCTAACCATGATGAAAGCTGACCCAGAGCCCGAGCTCCCGCCCGTCCCAGTGCGCGAGTAATTCCCACCTGGTCAACTTCTCCCGGCGACGATTCACCCACCACCACGGCTGGTAACCATTCGCTGATTTCTTGAGCCAGAGGACCGCGCTTTTTTTCCGAGACCAGTTTCGAATCTTTCACCCCTTCAGGGCCCTCGCCCAGGTCCGCGAGAAAGACCGCAGCCGACACCGACACCGGCCCCGCGAGAGCGCCCCGGCCTACTTCATCCATCGCGATGACCACTCTGTGGCCCTGAGCGAAGAGTTCTTCTTCCTTCAGCCGCGAAGGAATCACTCAGTGACCTCACCCTCGGGGATTCCATTGAACACCTTGGGGTAGTTATCGAGCCAACTCCAGTGCTCAACCGGCCAACTCACTACCACCGCGCGTCCCACCACATTGTCAATTGGCACAAACCCGCCTCCGGGCTTCGCGAGATTAGCTCGCGAATCAGCCGAGTTGTAGCGGTTGTCACCCATTACCCAGAGCGAGTTGTCAGGGACCTTCACCGAAAACGAGGTACCACTCACCTCACTAACCCCCTCGGGGAGTCGAATATAGCTTTCTTTCAACGGAACCCCATTGACCGTCATTGACCCCAGTGGATCGCAACATGCCACGGTGTCTCCCGGGAGACCGATAACGCGTTTGATGAGGTGGTTCGCACCCGACTGGTCGGGCATTCCGAGCCGAACGGAAACCCAGTTAAACAGATTCGTCAGAGGGTCGTCCTCGGTCGCGAGCCCTGAAGGAAGCCAGCCGCCAGGATCAACAAACACCACCACATCGCCGCGGTTCAAATCAATGAGACCAGGAGTGAGCTGAGACACGATGACTCGATCGTCAATCAGCAGAGTGTCCTGCATCGAGGCGGTCGGAATAGAGAATGAGCGAATAAGAAACGTCTTAATCAGAAACGACACAATCAATGCCGCGAACACGATGATGACGACATCGCGCAACACCACGTAGGCAGCGCGCCCAATACGACGCATCAGCGAACCCTCACGCGGTGCAGACACCGGGGGTCACCCTCTCTCAGCGGAGACTAGGACTCGCGCTTTTCGCGAATACGAGCCTTCTTGCCCTTGAGGTCGCGCACGTAGTACAGCTTCGCGCGACGCACGTCACCGCGGGAAACAAGCTCAATCTTGTCAATCACCGGCGAGTGCAGCGGGAAAGTCCGCTCCACGCCAACCTGGAAGCTCACCTTACGAACAGTGATGGTCTCTTTCAAACCGTGACCGGCGCGAGCCAAGACGATGCCCTGGAACACCTGGATACGGGAACGGGTTCCTTCGACAATGTTGACGTGCACTTTGACGGTGTCACCGGGACGAATGTCGGGAAGATCGGTCTTCAGCGATTGCTGGTCGACAACATCGAGAGTCTGCATGGTGTTTCGCTTTCCGGGGCACCACGGGATGCCACACTGATGAGGTTTCGAGAGCGGACGCTCTCAGAAATCACGCTGGAACCCGAATGTCTCCCCCGTGGCAGAAGCCGGAATTCCAAAGCGCTAGTCTGCCACATTCGCCTCAACGAAGCGAATTGTCTTGAGCTACCCTGGGTCATTATCCCGTGTGGAGGAAGGAGGCCATCGGTGGGCGACATTTCCCCTCTTCGCCGCGACACACGAGCGACTCCGATTCAACAGCGGTCCTCGGAGCGCATCGAAGCGATTCTTTCTGCCACAGCGACCATCATCGATCAGGAGGGAATCGACGCGGTCACCACCACCTCGGTCGCCTTTCGCAGTGGCTCATCGGTTGGGGTGATCTACCGCTATTTCCCCAACATCGACTCGTTGCTGCACACACTTGCACAGCGCAATTTGCATCTGTATCTGGACAAAGTCCAAGAGGGGAGCGACCGCTCCCCGGAGGAGCCTTGGTCGTCCTGGGACTTCACCCTTGACTCCTACATTGACTTATGTCGCCACGAGCCAGGTTTTCGCTCGCTCGGTTTCGGCGACATCATCACCAATAGATTTCTCTCCACCGAGGAGAGCAACACCAGCGTGATTGCGAAGGCTTTCGCGGGAATGGTTTCCGAAACACATCAGGTGCCGGTAACCAAGGAGATGCTCTTCCACTTGGAATGCGCAATCACGATGGGAATGGCATTGGTTTCGCTCGCGTTTGAAAGAAAAGCACGCGGAGACCGGGCCACGATTGAACAAGCCCGAGTCACCATTGGCGAATATTTGCGCACTCACCTCCCCATCTCGAGTTCCACTCGATGATTCCCCGGCACTCCCCCGCCGTCATTGAACAGATGCGGCCAGTGGGCGCATTTGTCGCTGATGTGCTCGCAGAATTAGTCGAATTCGCGAAGCCCGGGGTGAACCTGTTGGAACTGGATGAACTCGCTCATCGCCGTATTCGAAAAATTGGCGCGACCAGTTGCTACATCGACTACCACCCCTCATTTGGAGGATCACCCTTTGGCAAGGTTCTCTGCACGTCCGTGAACGACGCTGCTCTGCACGGTCTCCCTCACGACTACAACTTGGTGGAAGGGGACCTGCTATCCGTCGATTTCGCCGTGGAATTGGGAGGTTGGGTGGCCGATTCGGCTCGCAGCACCATCGTGGGAATGGGCCACGAGGACGACCAGCGCCTTATCGACGCCACCGAAGCCGCGTTGACTGCGGGTATTTCGATGGCGCTCCCGGGAAACCGGCTGGGTGATATTTCTGCCGCGATCGGGGCCGTCTCAGCCGAGTGGGGCTACCGCGTCAACACCGATTTTGGTGGTCACGGCGTCGGTCGCACGATGCACGAAGACCCCTCAATTCCAAACGACGGGGAGCCGGGGCGCGGACCGAAACTCAAATCGGGCATGGTTTTCGCGATTGAGCCGTGGTTGATGGCGGGAACCGACCAGTTGGTGGTGGACCCGGATGGGTGGACTTTGCGCAGCGTGGATGGTTCACGGGCCGCGCACAGCGAACACACCGTGGTCATCACGGATGACGGCCCGCTGGTGCTGACCGAGCGGCCCTAGTTCAGAAGGTCGGGGCGGTTTCGCTTTGTGCGCTCACGAGACTGCTGCTCTCTCCAGGCCGCAATTTCTGCGTGGTTTCCGCTGAGCAGAACATCGGGCACATCCATTCCTCGCCACTGCGCAGGCTTGGTATAGCTCGGGTACTCCACAAGACCGTCCTGGTGACTTTCTTCGACGAGCGATTCGGGGTTCCCTAAGACGCCTGGAACCAGGCGGATAGCCGCTTCGAGCATCACCAAAGTGGCCACCTCGCCGCCGTTGAGCACGTAGTCGCCAATTGTTACTTCCACGACGTGGCAACGATCGCGGAAGTGCTCGACTACTCGCTGATCGATTCCCTCGTAGCGGCCACAGGCAAACACCAGGTGTTGAGAGCGAGAAAAATCCTCGGCCATTGATTGGGTGAACCTCACACCCGCGGGGGTGGGGACCACCAACGTCGACTCTGGGGTCAGCAGGGAATCCAGCATCACGCCCCAGGGCTCTGGCATCATCACCATCCCCGCGCCACCGCCATAGGGGGTGTCGTCGACCGTGCGGTGACGGTCGGTGGTGACCTCGCGCAAATCGTGGACAGTGACGGACACCAACTCCTGCTCGACAGCTTTGCCTATCAGCGAAAGATCGAGGGGAGAGAAGTAGTCGGGGAAAATACTCACCACATCAACGCGGAGTGTCACACGTCCTCCTCGAGTGGTTCAAATAAACCGCCGGGCGGGGTCACGCGGATATATCCCGCTTCGATATTCACTTCGGGAACGAACTGCTTCACAAACGGCAGCAACACTTCCTCGCCACCATTCGTCGCCACAACAATCAAGTCTTGGGCGGGAAGGTGGTCAAGCCGTTGGATCTGACCAATCACTGCATCATCTCTCAGCACATCAAGACCCACCAGCTGGTGGTCAAACCACGCGTCGTCCTCACTGGGGCGTGCGTCAGGGTCATATTCGACCCACAGGATCGCCCGAGAGAGGCTTTCTGCTGCGGTGCGATCGTCGACACCGTCAAAAAACACGACAGGGTGATTGTTGTAGTAGCGCAATTCTTTGACGGTGAGCTGCTGGCCAAACCATGGCGAATCGGTCGGTACTTGGAGGCTCACCTGGGAGCCCGGTTTGAACCGCAAGTCGGGTTCGTCGGTGTAGAGCTCAAGCTTGAGCGCACCCTTGAGGCCGTGGGCTTTGGTGAGGCGTCCCACCCGCAACTCAGAACGCTGCGGTTTGGGAGCGGGGAGGCCACCGGGGCGGCCAGTCATTAGGACTCCGGGTCGACGACGTCGACGCGGACGCGCTTGCCACCAGAAAGCGCACCAATGACGGTGCGCAGGGCTTTGGCGGTGCGTCCACCGCGGCCGATAACGCGTCCGAGGTCATCGGCGTGAACGCGGATTTCGAGGGTTTCTCCTCGGTTTCCCTCCACCGCGGTCACGCTCACCTCATCAGGGTGTTCAACAATTCCCCCGACGAGGTGAGCGAGCGCGCGATCCAGCATGGAAACTACTCGGCCTTCTGCTCTTCCGAAGCTTCCTCGGCGGGAGCCTCTTCAGCAGCCGGAGCCTCTTCAGCAGCCGGGGCTTCCTCAGCAGGTGCCTCTTCGGCTGCGGGCGCTTCCTCAGCAGGAGCCTCCTCAGCAGGAGCAGCCTCTTCAGCCGGAGCCTCAGCAGCCGCAGGCGCTTCAGCCGCGACATCGGCGGCAGGTGCTTCCTCGGTCACAACTTCAGCTGCGGGAGCTTCTTCGGCAGGAGCCTCAGCAACGGGAGCCTCCTCAGCAGGCTTCTCGACCTTGGCGGCCTTCGGACGAAGCACGGGCTTCTTCTTCGTGTCGGCTTTGAATTCTTCCTTCGCTTCCGGAGCCTGAACGGTGCTCTTGGCACCCTTCTCTCCCTTGAAGGTTCCCCAGTCACCGGTGAGCTTCAACAGAGCCATCACCTGTTCGGTGGGCTGAGCTCCCACGCCGAGCCAGTACTGAGCGCGGTCAGACTTGACCTCAATCAGCGAGGGGTTCTCGGTGGGGTGGTACTTACCGATTTCTTCAATGACACGACCATCACGCTTGGTGCGTGAGTCGGCCACAACGATGCGGTAGTAGGGCGCGTGGATTTTTCCCAGGCGCTTCAGACGGATCTTGACAGCCACATTTCTCCTGTAGTGCTTGAAAGGTGCACACTCGCAACAAAAGGTGGGGACTCGTCACGAGTAGCGATGGAAAACCACGGGAGCCAGATAGAGGGTCGGACAACCGCGTTACCGAGTCCCTATTGTGTCAGATTTATCCTCG
>JBMSHQ010000010.1:0-27233 GCA_049416945.1 Pontimonas sp.
ATGCTGGCGAGAGTGTCGCTCAGTGAGTCGACCGGAATACGCACCCACAGGTAAGCACTGGGAGCTTCTGTTTCCCAATCGGTGTATTCGCTGCGCGAGTCGACTCGACCTCCCGCCGCTTCAACAATCTGCTGCACCTCATCCGCTGCGTCGAGCGGAGAGTCGACGGTGAGGTAGAGGTCACCGGTGATGATTTGGCTGCGTTCCACCGCGATATCGCGACTGCCCATATCGGCCGGCATGGATTCTTCAACTGCCATCCCTGGCATGGCTTCCACGCTGTCGCTCACCATCATTTCCTGGGTGGCGATATCACCTGTGGTGGCGCAACCGGCGAGGCCGAAAGAGGCGAGAAGAGTGAGGGCGAGGGCCGTGGGGCGAAGTGTCATGGCGCCACTATAGGACTGTATTTCTATGACTCTGCTCCTTCACACTCTGTGGCGTGTGCCGAGGGGCATACTGACAGTGTGAGTTGGAATCTGTGGCCCTTCCGTCGCAAACCCCTGCTTCACGTGGCCACTGATTCTGGCCGTGGCGCCCCGGTGGTATTGCTTCACGGAATCGCCTCATCATCCGTCACGTTCGAATATGTCATTCCCCAACTGACGGACCGGCGTCGCGTAGTCGCCCTCGACCTCTTGGGATTTGGCCGGTCCACCGCCCCTGCTTCCACCCAGTTCACCATCGACGAGCACGTCGATGCCGTGGTGCGCACACTGGAACACCAGAATGTGGCCACGCCCTTTGCCTTGGTGGGTCATTCCTTGGGGGCGTTGATTTCGCTGCGGCTTGCTGCTCGTTTCCCCAAGATGGTGGGCCATCTTGTTCTGGTGGCCCCGCCCGTATATCTACCGTCCGACACCATCGCTGACCCTCTCGAGCGCGTGAGGATGGATGCATATTTGAAGCTGTATGACTTCATGCGCAAGAACCGTGACTTCACGACCTCCGCCGCTCAAGCGATGGAGCGGATATCTCCCATCCGCAATCTCGTTGATGTCAATGAATCCAATTGGCGCGCATTTTCACTCTCGCTCAAAAAATGCATCGAGTCTCAAACCACCGTGGCGGATATCGCGCAAGTCCGCTGCGCTATCGACGTCATTTATGGCACCCTCGACCCGTTCCTTGCGCCCGCCGGATTGCGCGTGATTGAGCGCATGCGAGGGGTAGCCACAACTCGGGTAGAGGGTGTCGATCACGTGATTCGACCGAAGCTTGCGAAAGCGCTCGTGAAAGTGATTGATAACCCGTCTCCGCCCACTGCCCCCATCAAACTGGTGGGGCGAGGGCGCTAAACGAAATCGAGGATCGCTCGGATGGTGTCAGCTGGGCGATCGCGATGCACGCTGTGACCCGCGCCCTCAATCACCACCAGGGACAGCTGGGGGTTTGCCCCCAGCACGTCGTCGGCGTGCTCGCCAGTGAACATCGAGTCAACCGCTGGGTCTCCTCCGATTATCAGCGTGGGCACGGACACAGCTTTCGCTTCCGCCACGACGTCCCAGTTCGGGTTATCTAATACGGCGTGTTCCACGGCAAAGCGACTGGCGGTTCGATGTGACCAAAGCTTGAGTTCGATGTCGAGGGGGTGCCAATGGGGGCTATCCCGGCGTATTTCCTCTTCTGTGAGGTGATCGTGTCCGTGAAGTTGACCGGTGCGGACCATTTCTTTTCGTTCTTCTCCGAGCAAAAGCGCGGGGTCGAGAAGCACGAGCTTCTTGGCCCATCCCGGGTCCGAATAGCTTGCGACGACTGCGCTCGCAGCACCAATCGAGTGGCCAATCACGAGGTCCCAACTCTCACCCTCGTGTGGTCGGGAGTGTTCTAGATCTCGTGCGAAATCGCTGATGCGGTAGCGGCTGGCGCGCGGCGCGTAACCGTGGCCTCGGAGATCAACAGCAGTAACGGACCATCCCGCCTCGGCGAGGGCTTCCGCCACTTGCCAGCACGTATGGGCAGAGGAACCCAGTCCATGCACCATGAGCGCACGTCGATTGCTCGACGGGTCGCCCCAGTGCAGCCGAGGAAGTTCAATGATGGTCATCGCTCTACGCTAACCAACTGGTCGCACGGTTGTCACGGGTTCGGTGTCAGGAATGGGCGAGGCGTCGCGGTCACGTAAATCGGGGTGGGCGCGGGTAGAAAGGGCCGCGACAACGGTGCCCACGGTCGCAAAAACCAGCGCTGTGGTGAAGCCTCCGAACGAGCCAAATGCGTCAATCGCGAAACCCGCGAGCGCTGAGCCAAGGGCCGCACCAATGAGTTGACCCGAACCGACCCAGCCATAGGCCTCCGCAGTTTCCGAGAATTTCACACTCGCAGACACAATCGCGAACATCACCGCCAACGCGGGGGCAATCCCAGCGCCTGCAATGGCCAGGCTAAAGAGTAACCACCAGAAATTGGTGCTTGCCATGGCAAGCAACATTCCCACCGCCACAATCACCATCCGTGTGGTCATCGCCCATGGCCCGATGGGGATTCCGCCGAGGCCGAGGCCACCGATGAGTGAGGCGATGGCCCACATTGAGAGCAAAATACCCGCTTCCGCGCCTTCGTCGCCAAAGACGGACACCACGGCGACTTCCACCGCTGCGGCGGACCCGATGAGGAGGAAACCCACCACGGTCGATAGGAGGACGGCGCCATTGGAGAGTACCGAGCCCAGTCGTCTCCTGCTGGGAGGGATGCGCACGCTTCCCACTTCGGGGGAGGCCAAAAACCACACTCCTCCGCCCAAAAGGAACAGACCAGCCACGGAGATCGCGACAGGTGGAGCTATTTGAATGGCGAGAAAGGTCGTGATCACCGGGCCAGCAATCCAAATGATTTCTTGGGCTGAAGCGTCGAGAGAAAACAGGGGAGTGAGCTGCCGGGAATTGACCATTTTGGGATAAATGGTGCGCACAGCGGGCTGGATGGGCGGTGTCGAGAGGCCGCCGAGTAGTCCGAAGAACATGTAGCCACCCAGGGCCATTGGCACAAACGCGACAGCACCCATGCTGATCAACGACACGATGAGCGTGAGCGCGATCACGGGGCGCATCCCCCAGCGCCCCATCCACCTGCTGGTGAGGGGGCCGGCGACCGCTTGTCCGAATGATGTGGCCGCTAAGACGAGTCCTGCTTGACCGTAGGAGTCAAAGATGCGCTCAACGTGAATCAGATAGGCCAGCGAAATCATTCCGGAGGGAAGACGGGCTACGAGTTGTGCCGCAATAATCCGAGCCACTCCCGGAGTTGTCAACAAGTCCCGATATCTGTTCACAGCCTTGTCAGCCTACGCCCCTTCCCCAGGTGTCAGTGGTCAATGAAAATGTGGCATCCAGGCCGGAAAAAATGACTCACAACCTTGTGGAAAACGGGCCGTAGTTCTCCACAAGTGTGGAGGACACGCCCACAATATCTAGGGTTCTTGCGTTGTCAGAAACCGTAGATATAGTGGTCAAGCCTCTTCGATCTGCGAGGGTCCCCTAGGAGCAATTTTGGGGTGAAATCGAGGTTTAGAGGCGTCCCTAGACCTGGCGCACACGCGCAAAAACCGATAACCGAACACCAATGTGAGGAGACACCCGTGACGACCATTTCAGTGGTGAAGCGCGACGGCAGTCGCGAGTCGTACGACGCTAACAAAATCAATCTGGCGATTGAAAAGGCGGCGGAAGGACTCGACGATTCCATTGCGTGGGTCACCCAGATCGCGAGCGAGCTCGAACTCACACTGTTCGATGGAATCACCACCCAGCAGCTCGACGAGGCCGTCATCCAGGTCGCATTGCAGAACGTCAAAGATGACCCTGCATTCGACGTTGTCGCTGCACGCCTGCTGCTCAAGACCATCTACAAGCGCGTTCTTGGTGATTACGAGAGCGACGCGGAATTGCTATCGCTGCACAAGCAACACTTTGCCGCGAACGTGAAGCGCGGAGTCGAAGAGGGCCTGCTCGACACCCGTCTGTTGGAACTATTTGACCTCGACCGTCTCGCCGAGGCACTCCAGCCCGAGCGCGATGACTTGCTGAAGTACATCGGTGTGGTCACCCTGAACAACCGCTACGGCATCAAGGGTCGTAACGGAGACCCGCTCGAAGTGCCCCAGTACTTCTGGATGCGTATTGCGATGGGGCTCACGCTCAACGAGGCCGACCCCACCACCCAGGCTCTGCGCTTCTACGAGAAGATGTCGAAGCTCGAATACTTGGCCGCCGGGTCCACCCTCGTTAACGGTGGTACCAGTTACCCGCAGCTCGCGAACTGCTTCGTGATGGAAATGCAGGACGACATCGAGCACATCGCCAAGACCACCCGCGATGTGATGTGGCTCACCAAGGGAACCGGTGGAATCGGTCTGTCGGTGACCAAGTTGCGCGCCCAGGGCTCGCCCATCCGCTCCAACAACACCACCTCGACCGGCCCCATCCCCTTCATGCACACCATCGACTCGGTGTTGCGAGCGGTCAGCCGCGGTGGAAAGAAGTTTGGTGCTCTGTGCTTCTACATGGAGAACTGGCACATGGACTTCCCCGAGTTCCTCGACCTGCGTCAGAACTCCGGTGACCCCTACCGCCGCACCCGCACCGCCAATACCGCCGTGTGGAGCTCCGACGAGTTCATGAAGCGTGTGCAAAACGACGAGCCGTGGTATCTCTTTGACCCGCTCGAGGTGCCCGACCTCAACGAGCTCTATGGTGACGCGTTCTCGAAGCGCTATGCCGAGTACATCAAGATGGCCGAAGCAGGCGAAATCAAGATGTTCAAGAAGATCGGTGCCCGCGAGCAGTTCAAGGCCATTCTGGTCTCCCTGCAGGGAACGAGCCACCCGTGGCTGACCTGGAAAGACACCATTAACAACCGTGCCATCAACAACAACACCGGCACGATTCACCTCTCCAACCTCTGCACCGAAATCTGCTTGCCGCAGGACGTCGACAACGTGTCGGTGTGTAACCTCGCGTCGATCAACCTCTCGACCCACCTGGTCGACGGCAAGATGGATTGGGATCTCATCGACGAGAGCGCTCGGGTGGCGGTGCGCCAGCTCGACAACCTCATCGACATCACCCGCTCCAGCGTGAAGGAAGCCGACTTCTCTAACGACCAGAACCGCGCCGTCGGTTTGGGTGTGATGGGCTTCACCGACATCATCGAACGCCTCGGATACAGCTATGAGTCCGAAGAGGCCTATGACCTCATCGACGAAATTCTCGAGCATGTCTCCTACGCTGCCATCGACGAGTCAGCGAACCTCGCCAAAGAACGCGGCGCCTACGCCAACTTCGAAGGCTCTCGTTGGTCGCAAGGCCTGGTGCCACTGGACACCATCGACTTGGCCGAGGCGGACCGTGGCGTCGAGATTGAGGTGACTCGTAAGAGCCGCCTCGACTGGGACGCCCTGCGCGAAAAGGTCAAGGGCGGAATGCGTAACGCCACCCTGATGGCAATCGCCCCCACCGCGTCGATTGGGCTCGTCGCCGGAACCACCCCCGGCCTCGACCCCCAGTTCTCGCAGATCTTCAGCCGCGCCACCAGCTCCGGCAAGTTCCTCGAGGTCAACCGCAACCTCGTCGAAGCACTGCGCGAGCGTGGTCTGTGGGAGAAGACCCGTGAGGCGATTCTTCGCAGCCAGGGTGACATTCAAGGAATCCCTGAGATCCCGCAGGAGCTCAAGGACGTCTACAAGACCAGCTTCCAGCTCTCCCCGTTCTCTTTCCTTGAGGTGGCGGCACGGGCACAGAAGTGGATCGACCAGGCGATCAGCCGCAACATGTACCTCGAGACGCGCGACATCGACGATTTGATGGCGATCTACTCCGGTGCGTGGAAGCGCGGCGTGAAGACCACGTACTACTTGCACATGAAGCCGCGTCACACTGCTGAGCAGTCGACGGTCAAGGTCAACAAGGCCGAAGCCATCAACTCCTCGGGTGAGGGCGCCGCTCCGAAGAAAGGTTTCGGTGCCGCCGGTAGCGGATCGGCCGAACCTGTGGCCGCTGGAGCCCCCGCTAAAAAGGGCTTCGGCTTCGGATCGGCCCAGTAGGAGGTGAACGATGAACCCGACTACTCAGAGCGCGGCTGAGGACTACATCGTCCCGGTCGACCCGATGGACATGCTTCAGTGCGATAGCTGCCAATAACTCACCACACGAAACGACTTAATCCAAAGGAGAACATCATGGGAATTCTTGGAACCGGAATTAAAGAAGGCCTGCTGCTCAAGCCGGTGACCTACCGCTGGGCAATGGACCTGTATGACCAGGCTGTAGCGAACACGTGGTTCCCCAACGAAATTCAGTTGGGCGAAGACATCGCTGACTTCAAGAAGATGACCGACGAAGAGCGTCACGCCATCACCTTCTTGATGAGCTACTTCAACCCGAGCGAACTCTTGGTCAACAAGGCCCTCGCCTTCGGCGTCTACCCCTACGTCAATGCTCCCGAGGCGCACCTTTACCTCGCGAAGCAGATGTGGGAAGAAGCCAACCACTGCATGAGCTTCGAATACGTTCTCGAAACCTTCCCGATTGATCGCGACCAGGCCTACAACAGCCACGTCGACGTGCCCTCGATGGCGCGCAAGGAAGAGTTTGAGGTCAAGTTCATCAAGCGCATGACCGAAGACACTCTGGATGTCACCACCACCGAGGGTAAGCAGGACTTTATCCGTAACCTCGTGGCCTACAACATCATCCTCGAGGGAATTTGGTTCTACTCCGGCTTCATGGTCGCGCTGAGCTTCCGCCAGCGCAACCTGCTGCGTAACTTCGGTTCGCTCGTCGACTGGATTGTTCGCGACGAGTCGCTGCACCTGAAGTTCGGAATCAACCTGATCCTCACCGTTCTGGAAGAAAACCCCGACCTGCAGACGCCTGAGTTTGCAGCCGAGATTCGCCAGATGATCCTCGACGCCGTAGAAATGGAAGAGGCCTACAACCACGACCTCCTCCCCAACGGCATCCTCGGTCTGAACGCGAACTACATCAACCAGTACGTGAAGTACCTGGCTGACCGTCGCCTGGAAGAGCTCGGCTTCGAGACCGAATACAACGTGTCGAACCCGGCGAAGTGGATGGCCACCGCCAACGACACCCTCCAGTTGGTGAACTTCTTCGAATCCACCAACACCTCCTACGAGGTCAACGCTCAGTCCTCCAAGGTCTAGAGCACACACGCGGAGAGGGGCGCTTCGGCGCCCCTCTTTCGTATTTCCAGCGGAATTGGGTGCCAGGCTGACAGCTGGGAGAATGGCCGAATGCTCATTGTCGCCGCCACCCCCATCGGTAACCTCGGCGACCACACCCCTCGCCTGCTCGAGGTGCTTCGCGATGCGGCCATGGTGGTGTCAGAAGACACCCGCACCACGAAGAAGCTCCTGGGAGCGTTGGAATCGCAGAGCCACGCAGAATTTGTGCCCTTGCACGAGCACAACGAGCGCGAGGTACTCGATCGTGTATTAGATAAAGCCGCTACTTCAAGCGTGGTTTTGGTGAGCGATGCGGGAATGCCGGGAATCTCTGACCCTGGTTTTGCCCTGGTGCGCGCAGCACACGAGCGAGGAATCCGCGTCAGCCCCTTGCCTGGACCCTCTGCCGTCACGGCGGCACTTGCGGCGAGTGGATTGCCCACCGACCGGTTCTGTTTTGAGGGCTTCTTGCCAAAGAAGGGAAAGCGAGAAGCGCTGGAAGTCCTTGGCGCAGAGAGCCGCACCATGGTGTTTTTCGAGTCCCCCCACCGACTACTCGACACCCTGGAAGTCATGGCGCAGGTGTGGGGGAGCGACCGACAGGCGAGTGTCTGCCGGGAAATGAGCAAGATGTACGAAGAAGTGCGCACCGATAGCCTCGCTAACTTGATTGATCACTATTGCGAGGGCACCAAGGGCGAAATCACCCTCGTTGTGGCGGGCTCTCGAGGACCGAGCGAAACTCTTGAGCAGGCTGTTGCTCGTGCACAGGCCCTCGTCAATTCCGGAGTCCGGGCTGTGGATGCGGCCCGCGATGTTGCGCGCGAAAGTGGCTACTCCAAGCGGGAGATCTATTCGGCCCTGCTGCTCTCGGGTGCGTAGGATTGGGCGTTATGACCTCTTCGACTTCGTTCTTTATTGCGACGCCGATTTTCTATGTGAATGACGTGCCCCACATCGGCCACGCCTACACCGAGGTCGCCGCGGACGTCCTTGCGAGGTGGAACCGTCAGAGCGGAAAAAACACCTGGTCGCTCACAGGAACCGATGAACACGGTCAGAAAATTCTTCGCACCGCCGTCGCCAACGGGGTGGAGCCGCAAGCGTGGGCGGACAAACTTGTTAACGAGGCCTGGTTGCCCCTGCTCAAGACCCTGGATATTCAAAACGACGACTTTATTCGCACCACAGAAGAGCGTCACAAAGAAGGAGTGAAGAAATTTCTCACCCTTCTATTCGACAAGGGCTTTATCTATAAGGGCGAATACGAAGGTTTCTATTGCGTGGGGTGTGAGGAATACAAGCAGCCCTCTGACCTCTCCGATGGCAACGCCGAATTTGAGGGTCAAAAGGTCTGCCACATTCACGGCCGCCCCGTTGAAGTATTGAGTGAAACGAACTACTTCTTCACTCTCTCGAAGTTCCAGGAACAGCTACTGGAGCTCTACAAGAACCAGCCGGACTTCATTCAGCCGGAGAGCGTGCGCAATGAGATCGTGGCGTTTGTCTCTCGTGGCCTGGATGACCTCTCCATTTCTCGCGCGAACCTCGACTGGGGTATTGCGCTGCCATTCGACCCGGAACAAGTCACCTATGTGTGGTTTGACGCACTGTTGAACTACATCACCGCGACAGGGTGGGGCTCTGACGATGAGGCATTTGCCTCTCGTTGGCCTGCCGTGCAGTTGGTCGGAAAAGATATCGCCCGATTCCACGCGGTCATTTGGCCCGCGATGCTGATGGCGGCAGGTCTTGAGCCGCCCCGTCGGGTGTTTGCCCACGGGTGGTTGCTCGTCGGTGGCGAAAAGATGTCGAAATCGAAACTCACCGGTATCGCTCCAGCGCAAATCACTGACGTGTTCGGGTCCGATGCCTTCCGTTACTACTTCATGCGCGCCATCACCTTTGGCTCTGACGGCTCCTTCAGCTGGGAGGACCTGGCCGCACGCTACGAGGCGGAATTGGCAAATGGTTTTGGAAACCTGGCCTCTCGGGTCATTGCCATGATCACCCGCTACTTCTCGAGCGTGGTGCCCCAAATTGACGAGTCGGTGTTGAGTGATGCCGATCGTGGGATTAGAAACACGATGGTTGCTCAATCCCAGAAGGCGCACGCCGCAATGGAGCGCTTCATGATTCACGAAGCGATTGCCGCGGTGTGGAACATCGTCGATGAGCTAAACGGATATCTCACCGAACAAGAACCGTGGGCGCTGGCAAAAGACGAGACCAAAAAAGAGCGCCTGGAAGCGGTGCTCTACACCGCCGCAGATGGCCTTCGAGCTCTCGCCGTGCTACTGTCCCCGGTGATTCCCCAAGCATCCGCAAAGCTGTGGCGGGCTCTGGGAATGGAACCCGCAGTCGGTTCGGTAGAGAGCCAATCGTTAGTCGACGCGGGAACACCCGGTGGCCTTCCCGGTGGAACCACTGTGGGGGAATTGGAACCGCTGTTTCCCAGGATTGAGAACGACTCGTAGTGGCACAAAAAACCCCCGGCGACCCGCCATCACACCTGCGCACGCGCGGGTCGATGGAAGCGGGAGACCGCAAGGTGGCATATCCCGCAGCACCCGAACCGCTCGCGGTTGCGGTGTATGACAACCATGCCCACCTGGAAATCGCCGATGGAGAAAATCCCCTGGACTTTCGCGAACACCTCGACCGAGCGGGCGGTGTCGGCGTCCACGGTGTCGTCCAAGTGGGGACGGATGTTCCGACCTCGCTGTGGTCGGCAGATGTTGCGGCCATCGAACCGCGAGTATTGGCTGCGGTTGCTATCCATCCCAATGAAGCGCCCGAGCTGCACCAGAAGGGCACGCTTGATGACGCCCTCCATGTCATCGATGATTTGGCCAAACGCCCTCGAGTCGTCGCTATTGGAGAAACGGGCTTGGATTACTTCCGGACCGAAGGGCCACTACTGGCGCCACAGCGCCGAAGCTTCATCGAGCACATTCGCATCGCAAAATCCCACAATGTGGCCTTGCAAATTCACGATCGAGACGCGCACCGAGACGTAGTCGACATTCTTCTTGCCGAAGGCGCTCCCGAGCGGACAGTGTTCCACTGCTACAGCGGGGACGCAGAACTGGCTGAAATCTTGAACCAAAACGGCTGGTACGCGAGTTTTGCGGGAAATGTGACCTTTAAAAACGCCAAAGGTATTCAAGCTGCCCTGTCCGTGATGAATCGATCACACATTCTGATTGAGACAGATACTCCCTTTCTCACGCCGATCCCGCACCGTGGCAAGCCCAATAGCCCCTATCTCATCCCGCACACCCTGAGATTCATGGCCGGTTTGCTCGAGGTCGAGGAAAACCTTCTCGCTGCCCAACTCACGGATAACACCTTTGATGTCTATGGCCGGTGGGATGACAACCCTCCGGCTGTTCGCACGAACCCGGTGACGGGCCAACCCTGGAGTACTCTCGAGCCCTCACCCTTCCATGCCTCCTGAGACCCGCTATCTCCAGGCCCCCGACATCAGGGCACTCGCTCACAGCAGCGGGGTGAACCCCAGCAAGTCGAAAGGCCAAAACTTCGTCATCGACGCCAACACGGTGCGAAAAATAGTGTCGCTCTCAGGAGCGCAGCCAGGTGAGCATGTACTGGAGGTAGGCCCGGGCTTTGGTTCACTCACCGTCGGATTGGTCGGCGCCGGTTGCCAGGTGACAGCGATTGAAATCGACCCCCGCCTCGCTCACGCGTTGCCTGGCATCATTTCCGAGCGAGTACCCGGAGGGCGCAGCAACGTGATTGAGGCTGACGCGTTGACGGTGACCTCGGTGCCTGACGACGTCGTATCACTGATTGCCAACCTTCCTTACAACGTGGCTGTGCCGGTCCTGATCCATCTGCTTGAAATTCATCCGGGTTTTCGACGGGTGCTCGTGATGGTCCAAGCCGAGGTGGGCTGGCGCTTAGCTGCTGCCCCTGGTACCGAGCACTACGGAGCACCCAGCGTGAAAGTAGCGTGGTGGGGCGAGTGGTCGGTTGAGTCCACCATTTCTCGAAGGGTCTTTTGGCCAGAGCCTCGGGTCGACTCAGTGTTAGTGGGTATGCGGCAACGACAGACCCCGGGAGACGAGAGACTCAGAAAAACAGTGTTTCGATTAGTGGACGCGGGGTTTCACACGCGCCGGAAAATGTCTCGTGCGGCACTCTCGGACATTTTTGGCTCATCATCGGCATCGAGCACCGCTATCGAGAAAGCAGGCTTGAACCCCGAGAGTCGCTGTGAAACGTGGTCGTTGAGCGATTTTGTGGCGCTCGCGCGAGTAACGGGTGATCTGTCATGACCTCGGCGGGCTCTCCGGTATGGCTCCCGGTGGGTCTCATTGGGGGTATCAGTGTCGCAGGGCTCACCGGCGATATTGGCATTCCGCCCGTCGTGGTCTATGGCGCATTTAGCATCGTGATTTTCCTAGTGGCGCTGTCATTGCCTCTGCTATCGATTGGCCGTTTTGTCGGAAATGGCCGCGTCTGGCGAGCACTACTGATGATCAACCTGGTCGCTGTTCCCCTCTTGGCCTTTGTGCTCTCTCGAATTCTGTGGCGCAGCCCCGACTTGCAGTTGGGGTTGCTCCTTGCCCTTCTAGCACCCGGAGTGGCCCTCTCCATTCCCATCATCAGGCGAGCAGGAGGAGACGTCGAAAGTGTCTTAGGAATCACTCCACTTCTATTGCTCGGCCAACTTCTTGTGGTGCCCCCTCTGGCCATACTCCTTACGGGCGGGTTGTTCTCTTTGACCGATATCTCTCACACCCTGATACCCATCACCTTCGTCATCGTCCTTCCGGTGGCTCTCGCCGCCGGGTTCCAGGCCGCGGAGCGAAGAAGAGGGGATGTGCTTGCACAACCCCGCCGACGATTGACCGCCTGGACTGGGGTACTGGCCGGAGTGGCTTTCTTCGTGACGGCCTGGTCAGAAGCCTCGACCCGATTGGAGCGAGTGATGGAGCTCAGTTGGCTTGTCCCTCTCGCCATCGCGTTCCTCGTCCTCATGGCTCCTATCGCCCTGCTCGTCGCTGGACTTGCGGGAGTTGACGCCGATAAGCGGCGGGCGATTCTCATCTCCGCGGTCGGTCGTGGCGGAATGGTGATCACACCGATCACGCTGGCGCTCGAAACTGATTTCTGGTCCATGGTCGCACTCGCTGTCATGACACAGGCCTCAGTCGAAGCTCTTGGACTCATGGTGTATCGCTCAATTTCGCCAGAGATTGTGCCGGGGCGCTGAATTCGTGCCCACTCTGCATAGGCTGTAACGGTGAGCTCAGAAACGTCCGGCATGGTGACCGTCCGAGCTCCGGGGAAGGTTAATCTCGCTCTCCACGTTGGTTCCCCCGATCTCACCGGGTTTCACCCGCTGCTGACAGCGTTTCAAGCAGTCGATATGTGGGACAGCGTGAGCGTTGTCCCCGCTGACGAGATGACCATTGACATCAGGGCAGGCTTCGACGTGTCCTCAATTCCTCTGGACGAATCGAATTTGGTGTGGCGGGCTCACCAACTGCTCAACGAACACCTCGGAGAAATTCCGCCGTCGCGCATCACCATCGACAAGGCCATCCCCGTGTCAGGTGGAATGGCGGGTGGCTCTGCCGATGCGGCTGCCGCGGTCATCGCACTGGCTGAATTGAACTCGCTGGAGCCCGACACCGCTCACCTCAGAGATCTGTGCCGGGCATTGGGCTCAGATGTTCCCTTTTCACTTGTGGGTGGTTCTGCGGTTGGCCGGGGACGCGGAGATGTCCTCGAACCCTTCCGCATCGAACAGTCACTGTCTCTCATCATCGTGAGCTCAGACCAGACACTCTCTACTCCCGAGGTCTATCGACACCTCGATGTGATTCGTGGTGATGGAAAAATCAGCGTCCCCGATTCACTGGGAGATGATTTCCTTCATGCCTGGCGCGAGGGGGATGCACTCGCTCTTGCCCCACTGTTGCATAACGACCTTCAGCCCGCTGCGGTGAGCATGATGCCAGCACTCCAACAGGTCTTGGACGACACCATTGCTGCCGGCGCACTCAGCGCGATGGTCTCCGGCTCCGGACCGACCGTGATCGGACTTGCCCGCAATCCCGAGCACGCTTCAGAAGTCGCGGCCGCTCTCACCGCGCAAACTTATCGGGCTACTGCTGTCCAGACGACGTCGTTGGGGACTCATCGGGCTCAGTAGGCTCTGCTGGTTCGGAAGGTTGCACCAGACTCGCGAGGACGAGTAGAGCAGCACCTCCCACCAAGGCAATATCCGCCACATTGCCCACAAAAAAGCCGGCATAGTCGAGGAAGTCGACAATGTGTCCCACGGCGAAACCAGGTTCGCGGAAGAGGCGATCCCCCAGATGGCTAATGGCCCCTCCCAGTAGTGCGCCGATGCCAACGGTCCACCACCACCCAGATACTCGGAAGCTGTACCACAAGAGCGCCACCACAGCGATTGCCGCCACAATCGTCAAAATCCAGGTATAGCCCGCTGCGAGACCAAATGCCGCGCCCGGGTTGTAGACCAGGCGCAAACCAAACCACTCACCCAGGAGAGGCTCGTACAGACCAAACTCCAGCGTTGATTCAGCCCACCATTTACTGAGTTGGTCAATCACAATCCACACAGCGGCCTGAATGAAGACAACCACGGTGAAAATGTTCACGCGGCGATGTGTGGTCACAATAATTCCTCAGTGGCTGGGTCAAACGGGGGCAATGCCCTCGAGTATTTCACGCCCTAATCGGAAGGCGCTTCGATGTGGAGGCTCACCGAGCGCAGAAGAGCCGCCAACTCTGAGCGCTGGGCGGGCGGCAAAGGCTCGAGAGCGCGTTGTTCCGCGGCCAGCAAATCATCCAACGCTCGATCAACAAGTTTTCGCCCGGGCTCGGATAGTCCCACAACTACCCGGCGACCATCCTCCAAGTCGGCCTGTCGGGAGACCAGCCCCCTTGCTTCGAGTCGGTTGATGCGGTTAGTCATGGCACCGCTCGTGACCAGCGTTTGTGCCATCAGCGCAGTAGGAGTGAGTTGATAGGGCTTTCCAGCTCGTCGCAGGGTGGCCAAAACGTCGAATTCCCATACGTCGAGACCATGAACACTGAACACCGCGCGACGCAGACGGTCCAAGTGCTTGCTGATCCGAGTCACCCGAGAAAGCACTTCGAGTGGTCTCGCATCCACGTCCGGACGCTCCGCAGACCACGCGCGGACAATCCGGTCGACATCATCTAGGCGTTCTGGCATCACCCCATTATCGGGGTCTGGCAGACTAGGGGAGCGTTTCACGCACTCCGCCTTGGTGTAACGGCAGCACGACAGCCTTTGGAGCTGTTAGGTCTAGGTTCGAATCCTGGGGGCGGAGCCACAGTTGGGCTCTTCGGGCACGCCCTCGCGTATTCCTGCCAACATGCACTTAAATAGAGGTATGAGCCCCTCCTCGCTGGCCGCCATCGTTTTGGCCGCTGGGCAGGGAACTCGCATGAAATCGCGAACTCCCAAGGTGCTCCACCCGCTCGCAGGAGTTCCCCTCATTGGCCACGTCTTGGCCACCGCGGAGGCACTTGACCCCGCCACGCTCGTCGTTGTGACGCGACACGAGGCTGACGCGATTGAAGAGGTGGTCAAGGAACGCTCGCCCGACGCGCACTGCGTCCGGCAAGATGAAACCCCCGGCACGGGTAGAGCAGTGGAAATCGCTCTGGGTTCACTCCCCGCCACCACGGATTCGGTTGTGGTGTTGAGTGCCGATGTCCCCCTATTGGACTCGGACACACTGAGGGCGGTGATTTCACACCACGAAGAGCAAGGTTCGGCGGTCACCATACTCAGCGCCCTCGTTGACGAACCCGCCGGATATGGGCGAATCGTTCGAGACGACTCTGGGTCTGTGTCGGCCATTGTGGAAGAGGCAGACGCCGATGCCGATGTTCGCGCAATTGCCGAAATCAACTCGGGAACCTACGTGTTTTCTCGTGCAGCGCTCGCCGAGTCACTACCCACCCTGGGTGTCGACAATGCTCAGTCAGAGAAGTACCTCACCGATGTCATCGCAGACCAGGTGAGCAGAGGCGCTGTAGTCCAGGCCGTCATCGTCGAAGACGAATGGCTCGTGGAAGGAATCAACGACCGCATTCAACTCTCTGACGCCCAACGTCGCCTCAATCGAATGATTGTCAAAGGCTGGCAGCGAGACGGTGTCAGTATTCCCGAGCCTGACTCGGTGTGGATTGATCTCTCCGTGGAGCTCTCACCAGATGTGACGGTGCTGCCGGGCGTGCAGCTACACGGAGAGTGTGTCATCGGTGAGGGGGCAACTATCGGACCCGACTGCACACTCACCGATACCGAAGTGGGTGCGGGTGCAAAGGTGTCGCGAACCGTCGCGGTAGAAGCTGAAATCCATGAGGGCGCTAGCGTCGGTCCTTTCGCCTACCTGCGACCGGGTTCGGTGATTGAAGCAGACGGCAAAGTCGGCACGTTTGTCGAGACGAAGAACAGCACGGTGCGCCGAGGCGCCAAAGTGCCACATCTCAGTTACATCGGCGATGCTGACATTGGCGAGGGCGCCAACATTGGCGCGGGAACCATCACCGCCAATTACGACGGAATCAACAAGCACCGCACTATCGTCGGCGCACACGCCCGGACAGGTTCCGACAATGTGTTTGTCGCACCAGTAGAAATCGGGCAAGGAGCGTATACCGCAGCGGGAACTGTCGTGAGGCGAAATGTTCCCCCGGGAGCACTCGCTGTGACCGCAGCGAGTGTGAGAAACATTGACGGATGGGTCGAGAAAAATCGGCCTGAAACACCATCCGCTGAAGCCGCCGCTTCAGCGACCAAAGAATCACCCCAGCACTAGGTAGAGCGAGGACGCCATGGCCCTAACGACAGCGAATAAGAAGAATCTGATCATCGTGTCGGGCCGAGCCCATCCACAGCTTGCCGATGATGTCGCGAAAGAACTCGGCTGCGAGGTGTTGGAGACAGAAGCCCGCACCTTTGCGAACGGTGAAATTTATGCCCGTTATGGCGAAAGCGTCCGCGGAGCTGACGCCTTCGTCATCCAAGCTCACAGCCACCCCATCAACGAGTGGCTGATGGAGCAACTGATCATGGTGGATGCCCTGAAGCGAGCCAGCGCCAAACGCATCACCGTGGTGGCTCCCTTCTATCCCTACGCGCGACAAGACAAGAAGGGTCGGGGGCGGGAGCCCATTTCTGCCCGACTGGTTGCCGACTTGTTCAAAGCGGCCGGAGCAAACCGGATTATGAGCGTTGACCTCCACGCCGCCCAGATTCAGGGTTTCTTTGATGGCCCCGTCGACCATCTGTTTGCCATGCCGGTGTTGCTCCAACACTTCCAGGAGAAGCTCGAGGTGAAAGACCTCACGGTAGTGAGCCCCGATATGGGCCGAGTTCGGGTTGCCGACATTTGGAGCGATAAGTTGGGCGCCCCCCTCGCGATCATTCACAAGAGGCGAGACCCCCGGGTTCCCAATCAGGTGTCGGTTCACGAAATCGTGGGTGATGTGGACGGCCGCGTGTGCCTGTTGGTAGACGACCTGATCGATACGGGCCGAACCATCCAGAAAGCGGCGGAGGCGCTCAAAAAGAACGGCGCCAAAGGTGTTGTCGTAGCTGCCACCCATGCGGTGTTCTCCGATCCGGCGACCGAGGTGTTGCAACATGAATCAATTGACCAGGTAGTAGTCACCGATACCCTGCCTATTCCCGATGAGAAAAGATGGGATCGCCTCACGGTCCTACCCATTGCCCCGATGCTGGCCCGCGCGATACGCGAAGTGTTCGACGACGGGTCCGTGACCTCGATGTTTGACGGGGCTGCCTAACTCACGGAAACAGGGCGCAATCGCGGAAGCCCAGGGATGGGCCCCAAGGTGGCGATTCGAACACTGGTTCCGTCATAAAACTCTGCGTAGCACTGCCACCCCGCGGTGACCAGCGGGAAGAGCTCAAATCGTGCCGAAGAGTTTTGGGCGCCGGGGGCCAGGCTTACCCGGGCAATTTCACAGGCATAGCGCGCACTCTGCTGAGCCTGCACTACCGTGCCAATAAAACCCGGTATGACGAGCAGGGCCATGCTGACTAATGCCACGACGCGCAAAATACGCCTACGCCGATCACTTCGTAGAGGAGCGTCGTCTGGCTCGTCAAGTTCGGGGTAGTCGGTCATGGCTCCCTTTGTATCCAGGTGCTTGCCCAGCCTACGCACACGATGTTTCCGATTGTTCACCGAAACCTCATAGGGTGACCGCGTGCAGCAGCTACAGCGTCGTCTAGGAATTCCCGCCTCAATGGGAATTGGCGTGGCCGCGATGCTGGGCGCCGGGGTGTTTTATGTATGGTCACCCGCATACGAACTCGCCGGATCGTGGCTGATTGTCTCGCTATTTCTCGCAGGAATCGTCGCAACGTTGAACGGTCTTGTCACCGCACAACTTGCAATACAACTGCCGGTGTCTGGGGGAATATACGCCTACGCCCGCCACTACAGGGGCCCTTACCTTGGGTTTCTTGCCGGGTGGTTGTTTGTCACGGGGAAGACGGCGTCAGCAGCGGCAATTGCCTATATCGCCGCGAATTATCTGGCTTCGGATTTTGCCAAGGAATTAGCTGTGGGTTTCGTCGTCGTCTTCACCCTGGTCATTGTCAGCGGAATTCGAGTTGCAGCGGGCGTAAGTATTGCCATCTCTGTGATGGTGATCGGCGGTCTTCTGTGGTTTGTCGCACCGCGGACGGTGAATGCCAGCCTGCCAATTCTCGACGCTGATCCTTCATTCGTGGGCATCGCTAGCGGGGCTGGCCTGTTCTTTTTTGCGTTCGCCGGTTACGCCCGCATGGCCACTCTTGGTGAGGAAGCACGAAACCCCACTCGAACAATTCCCCGGGCCATCGTGGGGGCCTTGTGGGTGGTCGTAGTGCTCTACGTAATAGTCGCGCTCGCGATAATCCCAGCTCTGGAGGGTGCAGCAGTGATCCCTGACGCACCCCTCACCCTTGTCGCTTCTGCGGGGCCTGACTGGCTGATGGTTGCCCTCGCTCTGATTGCCTCACTGGGTTCGCTCATCGCAATCCTTGCCGGGCTTAGTCGAACGACTTTCGCGATGGCGAGGTCCCGGGATTTCCCTATGGTCATGGCCCGAGTGTCGCCGACAACCGGGGGTCCTGTATTCGCGGAGTTGAGCGTCGCGGTGGTGGCAATTGTCTTGATTATCCTCACCGATCCGCTGTGGCTAGTGGGGCTTTCCAGCGCCGGAGTGCTGGCCTATTACGCAATTGGCCATCTGAGCGCTCTTGCACAGCCACCATCCGAACGGTTTCTACCGCGGCTTGTTCCCTTGGTGGGCTTGGTTCTGTGCGTGCTTCTCGTTGCGACAATCCCCACAGCCTCGCTTGTTGCGGCGGCAATCTCGGCAGTTGTGGGCTCCGTGTGGTTTGTGGTGAACCCTTATCGCCGGGTCCAACCCGACGACTACGTCGTTTAGTCGGTGCGAACCTCGGAGCGGTCACCTGACCACAGCGTGTGGAAGATTCCGTCTCCATCCACCCGCTTATAGGTGTGGGCTCCGAAGAAGTCGCGCTGTCCCTGGATGATGCTGGCGGACAGGCGCGGGCGTCGAATCTGGTCGTAGTAGGCCAGGGAGGAAGCGAACGCGGGCACCGGCACCCCACTGTCCACGGCGCGATGAATCACATCGCGCCAGGCGTCCTGAGCCGATTCCAGTGCGGATCGGAAATAGGGCGCGGCGATGAGTAGCGGAAGCTCCGGTTGCGCCCGGTAAGCCTCGGTGATGCGGTTGAGGAACTGAGCACGAATGATGCAGCCCGCTCTCCAAATCCGAGCAACTTCAGCGCGGTCTATCGACCAGTCGTATTCGATTGCTCCCTGCGCAATCGCGTCGAATCCCTGAGAGTACGCCACGATCTTGGAGGCATATAGCGCCTTACCGACCGCGTCAATGAAGCCCTCAGTGTCGACTACTGAAGCCGATGCCGCAGGCCCTGGAAGATCGGCAGCCTGCTCTCGTTGAACCGAGGATGAGGAAATCGCACGGGCAAAGACGGCCTCGGCAATACCCGTGACCGGCACCCCGAGACCAACTGCCGTCTGCACGGTCCATACGCCCGTACCTTTCGATCCGGCCTGGTCAACGATGACGTCCACCAGAGGCTTGCCGGTCTTGGCATCAACCTGGGCGAGAACTTCTGCCGTGATGTCGATGAGGTAGCTCTCCAGCTCGCCACCGTTCCACTTGCGGAACACGTCAGAGATTTCCGCGGGAGAGAGGCCGGCAACGTGTCGAAGCAGGTCGTAGGCCTCGGCAATGAGCTGCATGTCGGCGTATTCGATGCCGTTGTGAATCATCTTGACGAAGTGGCCAGCACCGTCGCTACCCACATGGGTGACACAGGCTTCACCCTCCGCCACCGCGGCAATTGAGGTCAAAATGGGACCCAGAGTGGCCCAGGCCTCGGCAGATCCACCGGGCATAATCGACGGGCCATTTAAGGCCCCCTCTTCACCACCAGAAATTCCCGCACCCACGAAGTTGAAACCTTTGGCGGCAAGCTCCTTTTCACGGCGGATCGTGTCAGTGAAGTGAGCGTTTCCCCCATCGACAATGATGTCGCCGGGTTCGAATACCTCCGTCAGCTGCTCGATCACCGCGTCAGTGGCCGCTCCGGCCTGCACCATGATGATGGCGGTGCGAGGACTCGTCAGTGAGCGCGCGAATTCGGCCATAGTCTCCGTCGCAACGAACCCTGCCTCGGGGTGTGACGCGACAAGTTCGCGGGTCTTCTCAGCGCTGCGGTTATAGATCGCCACCGTGTTGCCTTCGCGGCTTGCCAAATTGCGGGCCAAATTCGAGCCCATTACCGCCAGACCGACTACGCCGATATTCGCCTGAGACATGACTGAGTGACAACCTTCCGATGATGCCCCCGGCATCCCCGGGTCGCTTAGTAGCGTACCCGTCCGGTATGCTGGCCCGCGTACTTCGGCGAGGGAGCTAAGACTCCGTAATCGACGCGGTAGGCGAGGCACACGGTCTCTCCTCACGCTTCGGCGTTCGAGTTCGAGAACACTACCGGGCCGTGGCCCGACAAGGAGAACGAAAGAAAATGGCTGACAACAACACCATGGCGGCTGAGACCCGCAGCAACTTTGGGAAGGGCGCGGCGCGCAAACTTCGCCAGGCGGGCAAAGTTCCCGCCGTGATCTATGGACACGGCGAAGACCCCACTCACGTGTCGCTTCCCGCTCACGAAATGATGCTCGTTGCTCGTCGGGCAAACGCGCTTTTGGAGCTCGATTTGGGTTCGGACAAGAAGCTGGTTCTTGTCAAGGACGTCCAGCGTGACCCGGTGCGCCAGATCATCGAACACGTCGACCTGGTGGTCGTGCGTAAGGGTGAAAAGGTGACCGTAGACGTGGCAATTCATGTCGAGGGTGAGCCCATCTCGGGCACCATGGTTCAGGTTGACCACAACTCCATCACGGTTGAGGCCGAAGCCACCCACATCCCTGAGTCGTTCACGGTCTCTGTCGACGGACTCGAGGAAGGCGCTCAGATTCACGCGAGCGACATCGTGCTGACGGAAGGCGCGAGCCTTGTCAGTGACCCCGAAACTCTGATCCTTGCCATTGTTCTGCCCCGCGTGGCCGCAGCTGAAGAGCCCAGCGGTGAAGAAGGGGCCGAAGGAGCCGGCGAGGCTGCCGCTGAGGCCACTGAAGAGGCCCCGGCCGAAGAAGCTTCCGAGGAGTAATCCCTGTTCTTTCGACGCGGCGAACCCGCCTCCTCGAGTGGCGAGGCGGGTTGGCTGGTCGTGGGCCTGGGAAACCCGGGCGATCAGTATCGGGCAACGCGACACAATATCGGCGAAGAAACCATTAGACGGTGGGCCTCGCGCACCGGGGTCACGCTGTCCAAGCAGAAGTCTTGGGGCTTTGCGGGGCGCGTTCCTCAGAGCAACACGACCATTGCGGTCACCGCGGGGTATATGAACACTTCCGGTGGTCCGGTTTCGGCGCTGGCCAAGTATCTCAAAGTGCCCGCAGAACGAATCGTTGTCATTCACGATGAGCTCGATCTTCCTCTTGGCTCACTGAAGCTAAAGAAGGGCGGGGGCCACGGAGGACACAACGGTTTGCGAGACATTGCGAAAGCCTTGGGAACGCCGGAGTTCATTCGCGTTCGCTTGGGAATCGGACGTCCGCCTGGTCAGATGGATGCTGCCGCATATGTGCTGAAACCTTTTGGCGCGTCAGAAAAGTCTGAAGTGGAACTCATGCAAGAACTCGCTATTGATGCAGTAACTAGCATCACAACTGAGGGGCTGCTGGAGGCCCAACAGAAATTTCACTCGCCCAGCTGAGAGCGAGCCCCTGGCCCTAAACTCGCCTGAGTGAGTGTTCAGCCCCTGATGTCGCGGCTTCGCGATCTCCCGGCTATCGACGCACTCATCTCCCACCGCGTCGGCCGAACAACTGCCGTGGTCCCATCGCCTTTGCACGTCCCCGTTATTGCCGCAGCGATTTCCAACGCCAATGCAAGCGGAGTCGTATTGGTGGTGACTCCGAGCAGTCGAGAATCTGACCAGGTACGTGACACTCTTCGCACACTTATCGATCCATCGATTCACGTGTGGGACTTTCCCTCGTGGGAAACACTGCCTCACGAGAGACTCAGCCCCCACCCCGAGACCGTTGCTCGACGACTCTCGGTGCTTCGGGCATTGGGAAGTAGGAGGAGTGAAGATTCTCCGCTTGTAGTAGTAGCGTCCGTTCGGTCATTGATTCAGCCGGTAAACACCGAGCTCTCTTCCAGCCCGTGGCTGCGACTTGAAAAGGGCCACTACGACGGCGGAATTGAAGGGCTCTCATCGGGCTTGGTGGCCCTGGCCTATCAGCGGGTCGACCTGGTCACCCGTCGTGGCGAATTCGCCGTGAGAGGTGGCATCGTCGACGTTTTCCCGGCGTTAGAGGACCATCCCGTTCGTGCTGACTTTTTTGGTGACGAGATTGACGAACTGACCTCGTTTGCTGTGGCGGACCAGCGTTCACTGAGCGCAGTTGACTCTGTGGACGTTCCACCGGCGCGAGAAATGCTGCTTACCGACTCCCTTCGCTCCCGCGCCAAGGAGCTCGCTCACGAATACCCGGGCGTTGGAACCATGCTCGAGAAAATCGCGAACGGAATTCCTGTTGACGGCATGGAATCGTTGCAACCTGCTCTCGCAGCGTCAATGGGTCCTGTCACCGATTTTTTCCCCGACGACACCTTGATCGTTGAGCTTCAACCCGAGAGGGCACGATCGCGCGCGCGGGCGCTCATTGAAACCAACAGAGAGTTTCTCGAAGCGGCATGGGAAACAGCAGCTGCAGGAGCCAGCGAGCGTCCAATCGACTTTCACCTTGGTGAGTTCTATTCGCCCGAAGAAGTCATTGAGCACGCCGGTGAGCGCCCGTGGCTGTCGTTGTCGATTCTTGACTCCGGAGCCGACAGCCTGGTGAGAGTCGAATCCACGACGATCGATCTCGAAGCCCCCGGAGGTCAAGAAGCGATTGACTATGTGCGGGCTCGCCGCGAGGCGGGCGACACTGTGGTCATTTGTGCCCAGGGCCATGGTTTGGTGGAGCGGGCGGCACGCGTACTCGGCGAACACGGCATTGCCGCGGCCGAAGTCGAGTCTGCCGCGAGCTCGTTTCGCACGGACGTAGTCAACATCGTCCAAGCCGGATTGACCGATGGCTTTGCCATCCCCGGGATTGCGCTCGCAGTGATGGGGGAGCGCGAATTCTTCGGTCGAGCGAGCACAGCTTCACCTCGGTCTCAAAAGACCCTTGCCACAAAGCGCCGTGCGGGAGTCAACCCACTGGAGCTGCGACCCGGTGACTATGTGGTGCACGACACCCACGGCATTGGACAGTTTGTCGAAGTGGTGAGGCGAGAGATATCTACGGGTGGCCGGGATGCCAAGAAATCTGAACGCGAGTTCGTGGTCTTGGAATACGCGCCCTCCCGGCGAGGTGGCGCGCGAGACAAGTTGTATGTGCCCACTGACCAGCTGGATTTGTTGAGCATTTACGTCGGCGGGGAACAGCCGGCGCTCAGCAAGATGGGCGGAGCTGAGTGGTCCGCTGCAAAATCCAAAGCCCGAAAAGCTGTGCGCGATATCGCGGTGGATTTGGTGAGGTTGTATTCGGCTCGAATGAGCCAACCCGGTTATGCATTCTCTCCCGATAACGAGCTGCAGCGAGAGTTAGAAGACGCTTTTGCTTTCGTGGAGACGCCGGATCAGCTCTCCACCATCGACGACGTCAAAGCCGACATGGAGCGGCCAATTCCGATGGATCGCCTCATTGCGGGGGACGTTGGCTTTGGAAAAACCGAAATCGCCGTGCGAGCCGCGTTCAAAGCTGTTCAAGATGGCAAGCAAGTGGCGATCCTCGCCCCGACCACGCTTCTCGTGCGCCAACACATGGAGACCTTTCAAGAGCGCTACGCACCGTTTCCCGTGAGATTGGGATCGCTCTCGCGTTTCTCCACCACATCCGAAGCAAAAACCGTGATTCAAGGTCTCGCTGATGGAACCATCGATGTGGTCATCGGCACACATCGCCTGCTCAGTGACCAAGTGGCTTTTCGCGATTTGGGTCTGATTGTGGTCGACGAAGAGCAGCGATTCGGGGTGGAGCACAAAGACAAGTTGAAGAAAATCCGCGAAAACGTCGATGTTCTCTCGATGAGTGCCACGCCGATTCCTCGGACACTGGAAATGGCGGTGACGGGCATCCGTGAAATGTCGACGCTCCAGACACCCCCTGAGAATCGCCACCCGATATTGACGTTCGTGGGAGAGAAGTCGGATCTACAAATTGTTGCCGCAATTCGACGGGAGCTCCTGCGCGAAGGTCAAGTGTTCTATGTCTCTAATCGGGTCCAAGGCATCGGGGCAGTGGCGACGAAACTGGCTGAACTCGTACCTGAGGCGCGAATTGCTGTCGCCCATGGGCAGATGGGTGAGAGTGAGCTAGAGAAAGTCATGGTCGACTTCTGGGAGGGCCACTTCGACGTCCTCGTCTCAACCACAATCATCGAAACGGGTATTGACGTGACCAATGCCAATACTTTGATTGTGGAACGTGCGGACCGGTTCGGCCTCGCGCAGCTTCACCAGTTGCGAGGCAGAGTGGGCCGTGGCAGGGAGCGCGCCTACGCCTATTTCCTCTTTGACCCTGACGCAAATCTCAGCGATCACGCGCACGAGCGGTTGAGCACCCTTGCCGCACACAGTGACTTAGGCGGGGGAATGCAGATTGCGATGAAAGACCTCGAGTTGCGTGGAGCGGGAAACCTTCTCGGTGCCGAGCAGGCGGGACACATCGCGGGTGTGGGTTTTGACCTTTATCTGCGGATGATGGCCGAAGCAATCGGCACGTTCCGAGGCGACGTTAATCCTGAACAGACTGAGTTGCGCCTTGAGATTCCGGTCGACGCCAGAATTCCCGAAGAGTACATCGATAGTGACCGATTGAGGCTAGAGGCCTATCAGAAGCTCTCCCACGCCTCCGGCCCTGCAGTAGACGAGGGCTTAGTTGATGACGTGGTTGCGGAACTCGTGGACCGCTACGGTGAGCTGCCACTTCCGGCTCAAACTCTTGTGCTGGTCACCAAGCTTCGTCGACGCGCTGGAGCGGCGGGGCTGTCTGAAGTATTGGTGATGGGGTCAAAACTGCGTGTTGTCGGGCCGCCGCTTCCCGATTCTCTTCAAGTTCGCCTGCAACGTCTCTATCCCAAGGGGAATTACCTGGCCCCCGCCAGAGTGGTGTTGATTCCATTGCCTGAGGACCACTCGGACCACGCCTTGGTCGCGTGGGTCGAAAACGTCATTGATTCTCTCTATCCCGCCGCCGATCCCACACCATCTGACACACTGACTGCGTGAGCAACTACCCCCACCTCGAGCAACTCATTGCGACGATGGCTCGGCTGCGCGGAGAAGCGGGCTGCGAGTGGGACCGCGAACAAACCCACGAGTCTTTGGTGCGTTTTCTGATTGAGGAAACTTACGAGCTTGTCGATGCCATTGAGTCGGGAGATCGTGAGGGAATGAAAGAGGAAT
This sequence comes from Pontimonas sp., assembly GCA_049416945.1. Lineage (GTDB taxonomy): Bacteria > Actinomycetota > Actinomycetes > Actinomycetales > Microbacteriaceae > Pontimonas. Next base: position 25,332 of record JBMSHQ010000010.1, read on the forward strand.
TGGGGGACGTTCTCTATCAGTTGCTTTTTCATGCCGATATTGCTGCCTCTGCTGACCAGCCCTTCACGATCGACGACGTCGCGCAGGCAACGGACGAGAAGATGCGACGTCGCCACCCTCATGTCTTTGGTGACTTTGAAGTCGATGGAATTGATGACATTAAGGCCAATTGGCAAAAGATTAAGGCGGAAGAAAAACAGCACCGTGAGAGCGTCTTTGACGGGCTTCCTGGGAACCTCACCGGGCTTGCTCGAGCTAGTGCACTGCTAGACAAAGCACAGAAGCTTGGCGTCACACCAGATGCCCCAACGGGAGAAGCCCCTGCGAACGAGCAGGCATTTGGTGCCTGGTTATTAGCCATGTTGTACGAAGCGAAACAGCGGGGAATTGATTCAGACCGGGCGTTGCGAGACGCGATGAGACTTTTCGAACAACGCGCGAGAGAAACAGAGAAGGACGGCGCGGACTAACCCAGCCCCCTCCCGCCAAGGTGACAGACTGGAGCTATGGCGACCGTCAATCCACCGCGGGGAATGCGAGATTTTCTCCCCTCGGATAAGCGCAAGCGGGATGTCGCCATCCGCGTCATTAGCGACACCTATCGCCGTCACGGCTTCGATCCGATTGAAACCCCGGTGCTCGAGGAACACAGCACTCTGCACTCTGGGCTGGGGGGCGATAACGAGAAGCTGAGCTTTCACGTGCTCAAGCGAGGCTTGGCTCCAGAGGATTTTGCCAATGCCACAGCAGCAGAGGACTTATCGGACTTGGGTTTGAGGTTTGATTTGACGGTTCCATTGGCGCGATTTGTCGCCAGCCACCACGCAGAGCTGCCCAGTGTGTTCCGAGCGCTTCACATCGCCCCGGTCTGGCGCGCCGAACGCCCACAGAAGGGTCGCTTCCGCCAGTTTGTTCAATGCGATATCGACATTGTGGGCGAAGAATCAACCTTGGCCGAGCGCGAAGTACTCATCGCCACCGCCGATGCTCTCTCGACTCTCGGCGTCACCGATTACCGTTTCCGAGTAAACGACAGGCGGCTACTCACGAGCCTGCTCACAGCGGCAGGGTTTTCTCCCGACCTTCACCCCTCTGTCCTCATCACGCTCGACAAGCTCGACAAAGTCGGTGTTGAGGGGGTTCTCGCCGAATTGGGAGAGAAGTTCCCCGGAATCGGTGATGCAAGCACACTGAAGGCAGTGCTTCATGATGCCGCTCAAGGGAATATTCCGTGGGATGCCGATCGGATTTCGTCACTGATGTCGGGGGAGGACTCCGTCGCAGAGCACCTCGCGAGCTGGGCGAAAGATGTGGAAGCCGCAGTAGGCGAGGGGCGAGTGGTGTTCGACCCCACCCTAGTTCGTGGCATGGGCTATTACACCGGCTCAATAGTCGAGCTCGAACACCCGGAATTGGGGGTATCGATGGGCGGCGGCGGACGCTACGACGGGATGGTGGGACGCTTCCTCGGCAAAGACATGCCGGCTTTTGGTTTTTCCCTCGGCTTCGAGCGACTAATCGACCTCATAGACGTCTCTGTGGGTGACGAACCTGAGCGAGTCGCCCTGCTTTATTCGGGAGAGATCAACCCGGCGACGGTGGTGCGGCTTAAGAAAGAGTTGGTCGCCCAAGGCATGAGTGTTCGGCTTGTCTCGGTCAGTAGGAATATGAAGGCCGTGTTCGAGAGATTGGAAACCGACGGTTTCAAGAAAATTGCCGATGTCACGGCGGATATCTCTTCGGCTTCCGATTTGGAGTGGCGAGCGCTAGCCACTCGTTAACCCTCGGGGTTGCCCCGCCCAATAGGATTGGGACGCACCGTTCGCCACCTTGGTTCGAGGAGATAGTTTCGTGGCCCTAATTGAAGCGTTGACCGCTCGAGAAATTCTTGACTCCCGAGGA
>JBMSHQ010000011.1:0-25229 GCA_049416945.1 Pontimonas sp.
CGGCCCGCGAGAGGCGACAGAACCACAATCACGGTCGTGGCTTCAGACACGAAATACTCCGGAGCTTAGACCGCGCGCTGGGTCTTCATCGCCTCGAGCACGTCGACAGCAGACTTAATCTGTCGCTCTTCCGCGAGGTCCTGAAGGCCCAAGTCAGAGAGGGTCTTGTAGGCCATTTCGCGTCGACCGATCACAAACCACATGCCCTTCGCGATTTGGTTCGAGCGATTCTGATACATATGCGGCCGGTTGGCGTCAAAACAGAACGAGTCACCGGGGTTCAACACGTATTCTTCGAAATCGATTTTCAACACCAGCTGGCCCTCGGTGATGCAGCCATATTCCAGCGCGGAGTGGCGCATGAGCTTACCCTCCACCGAGCTTGATGCCCCTGGGGCGTAGGTCACGATGAGTGGGTCCGCTACATCGCTGCCCCCATCAGCGAGGCGTTCCCAGGTGACGCCGTTTTCCATCTCAATGACGGGGTTATTCGGCCCGCGCTGAACCACACCATTCGAACCGTTGCCGCCATTTGACCCGTTGAAACTGCCGTGGTCGTGGTTGTTTACCGGTGCCTGCTCCACCGCGCTCGGACGGTGTTGGCCCATCAGGCCATCCAGCGAGACACCCAAGTGGTTAACCAGTGCATACAACGTGGAGACGGAGGGTTGAGTCTTTCCGGTTTCAACCTGCGACAGCAGGCTGGGAGACACCCCGACGGCGGTAGCGACACTTCTCAGACTGAGTTTCTTGGACTCACGAATCTTACGAAGTTCACTTCCAAGATCGAGATGCAAGGGCTGCTCCGTCACTGTAGCGACCGGGAAGCTGGACGTGGCTTCACTGCTCACGGCTACTACTCCCCTCTATCGTATGGTCAGACTCGGCAAAAACAGCGCTTTACCGGCCCGTGGTCAGTGCTACCGGCGGCGCGAACGCGCCACCGAGTAAACAATCGCGGCAATCAGAATCAACAGACCCTGAAGGATGTACTGCCAGGTTTGGTCGAGACCCAAGAACACGGTGGCGTTCAGTACCTGAATGAGCAACAGCGACCCAAACAGCGTTCCAATGAAGCTTCCGCGGCCTCCCAGCAGGCTGGTGCCACCCAACACCACCGCAGTGATGCTGGAAAGGGTGTAGCCGATGCCCTGAGAGGGGTCCCCGATTCCCAACTGTGCCATCAACATGATGGCGCCAAAGAAGGTGAAGAACGAGGTGAGGATGTACCCCACAATGACGGTGCGGTTTGTGGGAACACCGACGCGTCGTGCCGACTCTTCATCAGATCCGATACCTCGCAGACGCCAACCCCAAGGGCGCTTGCGCAACAACCACTCCATGAACACGGCAGCAACCACGAGCAGAATGAAGGCCACCGGAATTGGGCCGAGCTTGTAGGTAATCGCTGCCGTGATGTCGGTGTTGATGAAGCCGTCTGGTGCATCGCGCAACACGAAGCTAAAGCCCTGGAGGGCGATATAGGTGCCCAGTGTCGCCGCGACAGCGGTGAAGCGCACGAACCTAATTAGCGACCCGTTCACAAATCCGACCGCTATCGACACCGCCAACATGGCGAGGAAGCCCAGAAGCAGTGAGCCCACGGTGAAACCATCGTTAGCGAAGAACGAAATCACCACCACCAGTAGACCGGCGAGCGGCCCTACCGAGAGGTCCAAACCTCCTGTGAGCAAGGCGATGGTTTGGCCCAGGGCGATAAAGCCCAGGGCGGTAGCGAGAAGCAACATCGACGAGATGTTGAACGCATTCAAATACTTGTCATTAGTGCTCAAAATGTAGGCGCCCAAACCGATCATCACCAGCACTAGAAGGAGCGACGGTGCGTAGTCACCGCGGGCGAATCGCCACGCCTTCGCCGAGAAAGAGTTGCGCTTGCGCTTCTTTTCTTCCTCTTCAGCTCTTCGCATGTCCACAACCTGAGTGGTGGAAGTCACCGCGGCGCTGATCATGTTCTTTTCGGTAATGGCGTCGCCGCGCAGTTCACTGACCACGTGGCCACGGGACATCACGTACACCGTGTCACACAGGCCCTCGAGCTCTTTGGCGTCAGACGAGGCGATGACGACAGGAATACCCGACTCGGAAATGTCACGAAGAATCTGGTAGAGCTCCGCACGAGCGCCCACGTCAACACCCTGGGTGGGCTCATCGGCGAGCACAATAAGCGGGTCGGAGAGAAGAGCCCTCGACATGACCACTTTCTGCTGGTTTCCACCAGAGAGTGATGACACCAGTGCTTCATTCGACGGGGTCTTCACCGAGAGGGACTGGAAAACCTTATTGACCGCTTCATCTTCCTTCTTGCGGGAGAGGAAGAGTCCGTTCTTGAACTTTTTCAGCGCGGCGACAGCGGCGTTTTCCCGCACCGACATCCGCATCATCACACCCTCGTGTTGGCGATCGGCAGGCATGAGTGCTGCTTCGTTCAACAGTTCGCGCGACTTCCTCGCGACTCCACCGATTTCAATGCTGCCCTCAAACGATTCGAGACCCCCGATCGCTTTCAACAGAGCAGTCTGACCATTACCGACCACGCCACCGATACCGATGATTTGTCCCGGGTGCGCCTCAATCGAGACATCGGTAAACCCGTGCCCGGTGAGGTTCTTAATCACCAGGTTCGGGGTAGCACCGTCTTTCAGCACGTGCTTGGCGGGGAATGTCGACTTCAATTCTCGTCCGATGATGAGTGAGAGAAGCTCACTATCGGTGATGTCCTCGACAGCAGAGGTTTGGCGGTGCAAACCATCGCGCAACACCGTCACGCGGGTCGCAACTTCACGCACTTCAGCAAGACGGTGGGTGATGTAGACCACCGACGAACCTTCTGCAACGGCTTGGCGAACCAGGTTGAATAACAGGTCGACTGATTCTTGACCCAGCGGCGCCGTAGGTTCGTCTAACACCAGGACCTTGGGCTTGAGGGCTAGTGCCTTCGCAATTTCAAGAAGGTGCTTGTTCGCAACGCTCAAATCTTCGACGCGGTCATGGAGCGGAACGTCAAGGTTTACGGTGTCCAACAGGCTCTGGGCAAAATCACGGTCCGACAGGCCCTTGGGGAAAATTGAGCGAGGCAGGGAGACCTGGATGTTTTCCAACACGGTCAAATCCGGCATCACTGCCGGGTGTTGGTGCACGAAGGCGATGCCGAGTTCCGTCGCCGCCTGAGGGTCGAGATCGTCAATGACCTCGCCATTGAATCGGATTTCGCCGGAGCTAGGGGGAAGAGTTCCCGTAGCGATGTTCATCAGAGTGGACTTACCGGCACCGTTCTCTCCGAGGAGGGCGTGGACTTCACCGGGTCGAATGTCGAAGGTGACATCGGTCAAAGCGGGGACACCAGAGAAGCTCTTGGAGATGTTGTTGAGCTCAAGAATCGGAGTGTCAGTGACCGTTCGGGTTGCCATCTATTCAGCCTGTCTGTGAAGAAAAAACTGTGGGGCGGTGAGTTCTTGGGCGGGGCGAACCCCGCCCCAGAACTACCTAAGGGGTACTACTTGAGCAGCGACGCCTGAGTGTCGCCATCGAGCAATGCCGAGAGGTAAATGTCACCCGGCAGGTCGTCGCGGCACTGGACCGGCGACGGGTTGCCCGAGATGGAGTCCTCGAACTTGGGGTGGACGAATCCGTCACCCTTCTCGGGGACCTCACCGCCGGTAGCCATAGCAATCGCGGTCTGGACAGCCAGACGCACGTTGTCGTTACCAGTAGCAACGCTCATCATCTCGAAGCCGTTTCCAGCATCCTGCTGCTCCTGCCAGAAGCAACCAAGGAGGTTACCGTCTGAGGTAGCAAGGGCCGGAATCGGGCGACCGCTCTTGGTGAACTCAGGAAGAGCTCCCACGAGCGAAGGACCGAAGTCGGAGAAGATGATGTCGATCTCCGGGTACTTCGCGATTGCAGCAGTAAGAACCTGCTGGGTCAGCGCGGGGTCCCAGTTGGTGACTTCGAAGGGCTGCTCACCGATGAATTCGTACTTCGCGTCGGTCAGGAGCTCTTTGAAACCAGTGGCTTCGTCTTCACCCTGGCTGTTTCCAGCAGGACCGCTCAAGAACAGGATCTTGGCGCCGTCGGGGAAGTTGTCGAGGGTCCACTGTGCCCAGTCACGGCCGGACTGGAAGAAGTCCGCTCCGATCCAGACGTCGTAGTCCACGCCGTCCTGGCCACCCGGGTTCACACGGTAAGGCACGGTGACCACGCCGGCTTCGTATGCGCTACGAAGGGCGGGCAGCATGGCCTCACCAGCGTCCGGGAACACGACGATGGCGTCAACGCCGGTCGCGACCATGGACTGGATGTCCGAAATAGCCTTCTGGGTGTCACCCTGGCCATCGGCGTACAGGTACTCGGTGACGCTGGGGCACTTCTTGGCCTCTTCCTCACCACTCGCCGTGGTGACGAGACGCCAGCTGTTACCACCGAATCCGTCGAGCAGACCGAAGGTGATTTCGTTCGGTCCACACCACGAAGGAACATCGCCAGCGGCGGCGTCAGTCGACTCCTCCGTGGCAGTTTCGGTGGCGGCGTCGTCAGTTGCGGCAGTCTCTCCCCCGCCACCTGCGCTGCAGGCAGTCAGAGCAAGACCAGCGATTCCGGCAGCCGCGAGGGCCTGCAGGACTCTGCTTTGACGTGTGATCATGTGATCTTTCCTCCATTGTTGGTTGCGCAACACGGTGTGCTGCGCCTTATCATCCGAGGCGCAGGCGCGCTACGAATGTTCTTTCCCAGAAGATGAACGACTCATCTCCTGAAACCTTCTGCGGACTTCGCGCCAGTCGATGGTGTAAATCGCCACACCAATGACGAACGCGGCTGCCTGCACCAGGGTGCGCACGGCGTAGGGCACACCAAGGGCTAATACGAATTGGTCCAATTGACGCAGGAACAACGCGGCGAGAACGGTGGCCACTGGGAATCCTCGACCACCCAAAAGCGAAGTGCCCCCGAGCACTACCACGGCTACTGAAGGCAATAGGTAGGCGTTACCCATATAGGCAGTGGGTTGGCTCGTCACTCCAGCGAGAAGAACCCCACCAAGCAAGTAGAGCAGCTGTGCCCAGATGTAGGAGAGGCCATTGTGGCCCTTCACGTTCAAACCGATGACCAATGCGGCTGGTTTGCTCGCGCCCGATGCTTCAAAGCGACGACCCGCCACGGTTTTCTTCACGATGAGCGTGACAATCAGAAGCGCCAGGAGGGCGAAGTAAATCGTGTTCGGAATCCCGAAAGTGCGATCTCCCGCTATCGAGCGCAGAAGAGGAGCGGTGGCGCGAGGAGTCCCACCAGAAATACCGAGAATTGCACCAAACAGAAGGGCGTTTGTTCCCAACGTCGCGATGATGGGGTTGAGACCGATATATCCGATGAGGAACGCGTTCACGACACCAGCACCAACTGCCCACATCAATGCGATACCGAACGCGGGAAGCAACAGTGCGTCATCGCCTGTGGGGTAGTGACTGATGATGACCACGGCAAGCGACATGGCGCCAGGAACCGACAGGTCGATACCCCCCTGCTGAACAACGAGCATCTGTCCCAAACCGATGATCGCCAACACAGCAGCGAAGGGAAGCATTCCCAAAATGGCGCCGGTGGAAACACTGGAAGGGGCGAGCAGGAAACCAGCGACGACAAGTGCCAGAAGTGCGAAAAGAACGGTAGTGACACCCTTGGATAGACCCCGACGCGGCGTGGTCTTTACGGTTGCGCTGTTCGCCACTTCTTTCTCCTTCGAAAGGTGCCACGGTTTAGCCGGGGCGCTCAAAGTGTTGAGTCACACTTTATGAAACTTCGCGACTGTTTACAAGTATGGCACATAACGTTTTTGCTACATCCTTGATTGTCGCCCCCAGATTAGCGACAAATTTGAGTGGCGCTGACCACAAAAACCCCGCCAATCTGTGTCCACACTGCAGCATAATTAGGCGTATTTGGCCAATAATTTATTGGGGTTTAGCGCTCACACGCCTCGGGTCTCGGCGGCGAAAAGACGGGCAGAGAGCGGGCCATTGGACGCGGGATAATTCAGTATCGAAAAACTCCACTTAACAGGGTGAACGTTTTTAGCTATCGTTTATCTAAGGTGAACAAACAGAGAAAGGTTTCGCCATGTCAACGAGCTCCTCAAAACGAGCACTGGTTGTCGGTGTAACCGGCATTGCGGGTCAGACCGTTGCAAAGCAACTAGTCGACCAAGGCTGGGACGTCCACGGGATCTCCCGACGTCACACCACCGAAATTGCCGGGGTCACTCAGATCAGTGTCGACCTCCTCGATGCCGAGGCGGTCAAGTCAGCACTGTCTGGCCTCAAGCCAGAAATCGTCATCATCACCGCATGGATTCGCAAAGAGACCGAGGTGGAAAACATCGAGGTCAACAGCGCAACCCTGCGCAACCTCTTCGCTGGACTCGAACCCGACGGTGGTGTTCGTCACGTGGCACTACTCACGGGACTCAAGCACTACCTCGGGCCGTTCGATGACTACGCGACCGCGGTCATGGCGGAAACCCCGTTTCATGAGAACGAGCCGCGTCTGCCCAACCTCAACTTCTACTATGCGCAAGAGGATGAACTTTTTGCCGCGTCGAAGAAGCAGGGCTTCACGTGGAGTGTTCACCGCGCGCACACCGTATTTGGTTTCGCCGTGGACAACGCCATGAACATGGTGTTGACCCTCTCGGTCTACGCCACCATTTGCAAAGAACTCGGCAAGCCCTTCATCTTCCCCGGTTCACAAGAACAGTGGAACGGCGTGATCGACGTGACCGATGCTGACCTCCTCGGTGAGCAACTGGTCTGGGCGTGCACGCACAAGGAAGCAGAGAACGAGGCCTTCAACATTGCCAACGGTGACACCTTCCGCTGGCGCTGGCTCTGGCCACAGATTGCCGAACACTTCGGCGTGGAATGGGAGGGCCCCAAGCCCGAGATGAACCCGCTGGAGAAGCAAATGGTCGGATCAGAAGAAATCTGGAAGACCATCTCCGAGCGCGAGGGTCTCGTCGAGTCCGACGTGACCAAGCTCGCCTCGTGGTGGCACACTGACAGTGACCTCGGTCGCCAAATCGAGTGCTTCACCGACATGAACAAGTCCAAAGAAGCAGGGTTCCTGAACTTCCGGAACACCCCCAAGAGCTTCTTCGACAAGGTGGCGCGCTACCGCGCGGCGAACATCATTCCCTAACGGGATGAGCAGAAGGGGCCGGCAAATGCCGGCCCCTTCTTTTTCTGTAAACCGAAACTAGAGAGTTGCGGTGAACTGGATGTGGGCTTTGATGTTGTTGGCGGGGTCTTGCGCGGCGTCGACCGCTCCCACCGCATTGTCCACATCGAAGGTGTTGGTGACCAACGGCGAAAGGTCAATGCCCTTATTGGCCATGAAGCGAAGGGTGTCTGGCCACACGCCAGGCGAACCAATCGACCCCGTGATGGTGAGCTCCTTGGACTGGATCAGGCCAAGCTTTGCAGGAGCCTCTCGCCCCACGTCGATGCCGATGTAGCCGATACGGCCCTTGAACGCCGCGATTTCCAGCGCACGCGCCATCACCGCAGGGTTTCCGGTTGCTTCGATTACGACATTCGCACCTTTGCCGCCACTGACCTTGTCCAAGAGTGCGTCGAGGCCATCGGGGTCAACTACGTGGTCGGCACCGAGCTTCTTCGCGGCTTCTTGGCGGTGGGCAACGGGCTCCACCACGATGGTGAGAGCGCCGAGCGCCTTGGCGCCCGCGGTCACGGCAAGACCAATGGGGCCTGCGCCCAACACCACGAGCACGTCGGATGCGTTGACGTTTCCGACTCGCATCAGCGCGTAGTAGGCGACGCTGAAGGGCTCGACCAGTGCGCCGTTGGTGTAGTCGACGGCGTCGGGCAGCTTGTGAAGCCACGATTCCTTGGCCTTGAAGAACTCGGCCGCGGCGCCACTAATCGAGAATCCGAAATGGTCATCGCCAATGACGCACTCCCCCACGACGCGGTCGCCGGGCTTGAGGTCTTTGACCTTCGAGCCCACCTTCACCACTTCGCCGGACCATTCGTGGCCGGGGATCAGCGGGTATTGGAAGGGGATGATGTAGCGCCCTTCGAGCAATTCGATGTCGGAGTGACACACACCCACCGAGCGGGCTGCCACCAGCACTTCATCGTCTGAAATGTCGGGCACCGGAAGTTCAGTAACTGCCGGCTGTTCTTTCTCTACATACTGCAGAGCCTTCATAGTGTCTAGCCTTTCTACTTTGCCTGAACGAGGACCTTAGCCATCTCACCGGTGGGTGAGAGGAGCACCTCGAAGCCTTTTTCCACGATGTCGTGCATGCTGATTGTGGCGCTCACGACCTTCTCAACGGGAAGGCCCTTGTTGCCGATCAGGTCGATGATGCGCGGCCAGTCAATGACCGGGTAGCACCAGGTTCCCCGCAGGGTGATGTCGAACTCTGAGAGGACCATCGGGTCAATCGACGCAGGAGCCGTGTGAAGCCCCGTCTGGGACACGGTTCCCGCTTTCCTCACAGCAGAGAGGGCTGTTTGGAGTGCCCGCTCGTTACCAGAGCATTCGATGACCGCGTCGACGCCGATGCCGCCTGTGCGGTCCTTCATCTCTTGCACCACATCGGTCTTAGTGGGGTCAAACAGCTCCCCCACATCTAGTGACTTGGCGAGTGCCTGACGGTTGGGGTTCACTTCCGAGATGTACACGGTAGCTCCGAGGTGGCTGGCATACAGCGCGGCGAGCGCACCAATCGGGCCAGCACCGGTGATCAGAACCGAGTCACCGGGGCGAACTCCGGCCGAGTCGACACCGTAGGCGGCGACAGCGGTGGGCTCTACTAGAGCACCCTGTTCGTCGCTCATTGAGTCCGGCAACTTCGCTACGGACATCGCGGGAACGACGGTTTCTTCGGCGATGCCGCCCCATTCGTAGCTCAAGCCCACACAGGCCATGGTGCGACACAGGTGGTTGAGCCCACGCTGGCAGTAGTAGCAGGTGCCACAAAACAGCAGGGGCATCACTGAGACGCGGTCACCGACGGCCACGTTCGTCACGTTCTTACCGACTTCGAGCACCTCGCCGGAAAACTCGTGGCCAAGAATCTGAGGAGCCTTCGAGCCGTTCAAGGCGTGAGGCTTGGTGGGGATCACAATCGGGCCGACAGCGTATTCGTGCAGGTCGGTTCCGCAGATTCCACACCAGAAGGGGCGCAAGCGCACCTCATTGGCACCCACCGTGGTCGGAGCGGCAACCTCGTCGATCCGAATGTCTTTTGCGTCGTGGAATACGGCAGCTTTCATTTCTTGCCTCTCTCTTCGAAACTCAGTTCATCTGGGGGTCGAACAACACTTTTCCCTGAATTTGGCCGGTGGCGAGCCTCTCAAGCTGGCCAGCGAGCTGGTCGAGCGGATAAACACCCTCGAGTAACTCCTCAGCGAGCGACGTCGACCGAAGTATTTCAAGCGCAGGGGCAATATCTTCTCCACATACGTGAGCGAGTGTCGTCTCGAGGGTAATCTCGCTCATCACGAGATGGTGCAAGTTCACCTCTTGAGGCTTCGATGCGAGCCCTACTTGAAGGAGCGTTCCCCCTTGACGAACCCAGGAACCTGCTTGATCTGTTTGGCCGGGGGCCCCGCTAGCCTCGATCACGACATCAGCACCTACCGGCCCTATGATTTTTCGCACTTCCTCTGCAGTGTTATCTGAGACCTCCACGACGTGATCCGCCCCCAGCCGGCCGGCTCGCTCCAGTCGGGCGCCCGCAAAATCGACGACAACCACATTCGAGGCACCCAAGTGTTTGAGGCCGGCAAGAACAAAGGTTCCGATTGCGCCAGCACCAATAAGCACCACGGTCTGCCCTGGCTGAACCTTGGCGCGGCGAGCCGCGTGTAGGCCAACAGCAAGTGGTTGGGCAAGGCCGGCATGATCATCGCTCAAATCGTCGGGGATGGGAACCAGAGTCGATACCGGTACTGCGACAAATTCAGCCATTCCTCCGTGACGGTTGAGGCCGTGAGTTACGTACCTAAAACACAAGTTGGTACGACCCTCATGGCATCGTGGGCAGTCGCCGCACGAAATTCCAGCGCCCGAGGCTACCCGATCACCTACCTGAAATTTAGTGACGGACGGCCCAAGTTCGACTATTTCGCCGATGAACTCGTGTCCCATGACCATTGGGCCAACCAAACCACTCGTCGGGTGCGGTTTGTGCAGCGGAAAGATGAGGGGTCCTGCTTTCCACTCCGAGGCGTCCGTGCCACACATTCCTGAACGCGTCACCTTAAGCAACGCCTCGCCTTCAACCGGAACAGGCTTATCGATTTCTTCCACCCGCACGTCATGAGGGCCGTGATAGAGAGCTGCTTTCATCGCACTATTCTTTCTAGATTCGCTGCCACCAATCAGGCCTCGCCTCGTCCTTCTTTCGTGTTGAGGTGGGATTGAGAATCGCGCTCGAGGTTGAGCGGGCCTCCGACACCGATGTAACGACGGCCGGCCACGAGAAGCTCTTCCGCGGGGAATTTGGTGATGACTTCCGCTCCGGTCGCGGTAACAACCACCTCTTCCTCGATTCGGGCAGCACCAATACCATCGGCACTCGGCCAGTAGGTTTCGAGTGCGAAGACCATGCCCTCCTTAAGCTCTTCGGGGTGGTCCAGTGAGACCAGACGGGAGAAGATCGGCTTCTCCCAAATGGAGAGTCCCACTCCGTGTCCGTATTGGAGGGCGAAGGCCGCTTCTTCGTCGGGGAACCCAAACTCTTCGGCCTTCGGCCACACCTTCACGATGTCTGCCGTGGTGGCACCGGGCTTCACCAGAGCAATCGCGCGGTCCATGTACTCACGGGCAATGCGGTAAGCGTCCCGCTGAGCACGAGAAGCTGAACCCACTGCGAAGGTGCGGTAGTAGCAGGTGCGGTAGCCCTGGTGTGAGTGCAGGATGTCGAAGAACGCAGGGTCACCGGGTCGGATAATGCGGTCTGAGTAGACGTGGGGGTGGGGCGAACAGCGCTCACCCGAAATCGCGTTTACACCCTCCACATACTCACTTCCGAGGTCGTAAAGAGTCTTTGCGACCAAACCGACCGCTTCATTCTCTTTCACCCCCGGGGTGAGGAATTCGTAGAGGTTCTCATACGCCGCATCCACCATCGAGCACGCCTGGGTGAGTAGGGCAATCTCGTCTTTGGACTTGATGGCACGGGCGTTGAGGAAGATCTGCTGGCCATCGACCACGTCGATCCCGGCCTTCTGCATCGCAAAGAGAATCGGCAACTCGATCAGGTCAACACCAACCGGCTCGCCCAACAGTCCAAACTTCTCGAGCTCCCGCTTGACCTTGGCCGCCACCTCATCGGCGATGCCGGCATCGGGGTGGAACGCACCCCGCAGGGTGGAAATACCCGCGCGAGCACCGGATTCCAACCGCGGCTTCACCGCACCGTGGTGGGCGGCGTGGGGGTCGGCGTCTGCTTCCGTGGTGGTGAAATCCAGCCACGGGTTGTAGAGCTTGTGGTGCTTGGCCGCCGAACCAAAGTCCCACACGATCGGGTCTGAGTTCCGTGTGATCAGAGCAAAACGAATCGCCTTGTCAATTGCCCACGTTCCAATGTGAGTCGCGGACATGTAGCGGATGTTGGCAAAGTCGAACGCCAGGAGAGCGCCCACGTCTGACTTCTCGAGGTGAGCCCGAAGGTTCGCCAGACGTTCCGACCGCAGACGATCATGATTAATACGTTCTTCCCAATCAACCGCATTCATTCCATACGTTGCGATAGGCACGTGGTTCTCTTCTCTCTCGATATTTCGTGACGTGGTGGATTAGACCAGGATCATTCCACCCTCAATGGGGATGATCTGGCCGGTGATGTAGTCGGAATCTGACCCGGCAAGGAAAATTCCCGTGGGGACAATGTCTTCGGGCAGCGCGGGGCGACCCAAGATGATTTGGCTCGAGAGCTTGTCCATTTTGCCGTCTGGCTCGCCGATTGCTTCTAGTTCTTCGTCGAGCTTGATCCACAGCGGGGTGTCGACGACACCCGGCGCGAAACCGTTGACCGTAATCTTCTCTCCCGCCCAGGCGCGAGCTCCGGCCTGAGTCAGCGAGATGACCGCCGACTTGGCCGCGCTGTAGGGGGCGAAGCTCGGGAATCCGGTCCGGCCAGCAATCGAGGCAGTGTTGATGATTTTTCCGCCCGACCCTTGAGCAATAAATTGCTTGGCCGCCTCCTGCATGCCAATCAGAACGCCGAGAACGTTGATGCGCATGATGAGGTTGAAGTTATCCTCCGTGACATCGAGCAACTTCATCGGCGAGTTCATTCCCGCGTTGTTGAAGTAGGCGTCGAGTTTGCCGAACTCCTTTACCGTGGCATCAATGCCGGCCTTGACCTGGTCGCGCTGTGTCACATCCATCGTGACGGCGAGGGCGCGACCGCCCGCCGCTGAAATTTCCTCCGCGAGGGAACTCGCAAGCTCGCTATTGAGGTCAGCAATAGTGACCGCAGCACCTTCCTCGGCAAATCCGCGGCACAGCGCCGCACCGATTCCTGATGCCCCACCGGTGACAATGATGACGCGCCCATCCAGTCGACCAGCCATGATGATCCTCCTTGATTCACTGGCTAAACACCTGACCACAAGTTTGTTCAGTCCTGATGAACTTTGTCAAGTTCTGGGCGAGAGTTTTTGGGAATAGACCGGCAGCCAAAGGGTGTCCGTTTTGCCCCGGAAAATCAAAGTTTTTTCGGGCACTGCCGGTAATGCGAGGCGGATTCGGCGAGAAATCTGAGTGTTTACTAATACCGCGTGGCGGGGTTAGAGTGTTGAGTGACGGTGCAGACACTGCACAGTCTCATCAAATGCAAAGGAGCTGCGGATGACCATGCGCACGGTGCACCACACCGGAATCATCGTCAAAGACCTCGACAGGTCGATTTACTTCTACCACGACATCTTGGGCCTCGAATTCTCTAATGAGCCCAGCCCCTGGTTCGAAGGCGATGACCTCGCCTCCGCCGTGGGCGTGCCAGGAGCCAAGCTCCGCCAGGTCTCACTCTGGGTCGGTGACAACGCCACGCTCGAACTGCTCGAGTACGCGAACCGCCCCGCCGACAACGACACCCCTATCCAGCAGAACTACCTCGGTGCGATGCACCTCGCCTTCCACGTCGATGACATTGACGCCAAGGTTGCCGAGTTGAAGGCAAAGGGTGTCGAATTCCTCTCCGAACCCAACACCGTCGACGAGGGCGTTCTCGCCGGATGGAAGTGGGTCTACTTCCACGACCCCGACAAAATCCCGCTGGAGTTGGTTGAGGTTCGTTACTACCAAGAAGAAGAGCGCAAGAAGGGTATCGCCGAGTACTTGGCTAACCGCCCGCCGCTCGAATCGTTCGCATAAGACAACCCGAAAGAGGCCCCGAGGGTTACTACAGACCCTTCGGGGCCTCTTCGTAGGAGGACCCAGATGAGTTTCAACAAGATTGCTGTCATTGGCACCGGGGCAAACGGCGCGAGTATTGGCGCCGACTTTGTCCAAGCGGGCTACGACGTGACCTACATCGAACAGTGGCCCGACCACGTTGAGGCGATGAATCGCCACGGCGTGACCGTGCACATGCCAGACGAGACCGTGGTGACGAAAGTTGTCGCAAAGCATCTGTGCCAGGTCGCGGAACTGACTGACAAATTCGACTTAGTGTTCATGCTGGTCAAGGCCTACGACACCCGTTGGGCAGCAGAGCTCATCAAACCTGTGCTCGCGGAAAACGCCCTCGTCGTCGGGCTGCAAAATGGCATGACGATCGACGACCTCTCGGACGTGTTGGGACCAGAACGCGTCATGGGCGCGGTCATTGAATGTTGCTCCAACATGTTCGAACCCGGGGTGTGCAATCGCGAGACTCCCCCATCGGGCTCCTGGTTTGCCGTGGGTGGACTCATCCCATCCACTCACGCTCGCGCCGAGGACGTCGCCGCCGTGCTGCGCCACGCGGGAACCGTCGAGGTGTACGACGACATTCGTTCTGCCAAATGGATGAAACTGGTCGCGAACGCCTCAGAATTGGTGCCCTCGGCCCTGCTGGACCGCCCCCTGCACGAGGTCGTGCAAGACCCCACGATGGTCGAGTTCATGAAGAACTGTGCGAAAGAGGCACTCCAAGTGTGCCTTGCGTCGGGCAGTTCAATCGTGCCCATCTTTGGGCTGACGGAGGCACAAGCTGATCCAGATGCCTACGCGGTCGAACTATTTGACCAAGTCATTGCACATTTCACGTTCCCCAATACGCTCACAACTGTTCTCCAGGACTGGCGCAAGGGCCGACGGTCAGAAGTTCAAGAAATCAACGGACTGGTGGTCACTGAGGGAGCGCGGCTCAACATCCCAACCCCGTGTAACGCGCGAGTGCTCGAGATTGCGTTGCAAATCGAGCGTGGAGAGCTCGCGGCACGACCTGACAACACCTCACGAATTCTCGCGGCGTAACAGCGGTCAACTCCGCTCAGGTCACGCCCTGACCAGGGGGTGACCTTACGACGAAAGGGGCCAGTCGGTCGTCCGACTGGCCCCCCTCGCGGTGCAATGAGTAAGTGCTATCCCGCTTTGGTGTAGTACTCGTAGTGTGGCCCTCGCCACAGCGGGTTGACGGTGAAGTCTTCCAGCCATGAGCGGTAGGGGAAGGCGAGGCCTTCCTGAGCCGCGTAAACCCACATCGGGTCTTCGTAGAGCAGCTGCTGAAGCTCCGAGTAAATCTCCTGACGCTCGTCAGGGTTCACCGTGGCTTTACCAGCGTCAATCAGCTCGGCAATGCGGTCGGGGTCCTCGTAGGCATCCCGCATACCGTGCTTCTCGCCCCAGTCACCATCGGGGTGCTGGTGCGGGTCGAAGAACTGGTGCGGGTCCGCGCCGGGATCCGCGTTCTTTACCCACAGGGCGAATGGCACAGGGTCGGCACCCAAGTTTTCGTCAAACTGGGTTTCGGCCTGGCTCACGACGTTGACACGGAAGTTCGGGTTGATCTTCTCAATCCCGTCCTTCATCAACAGTGCGACACCCTCAAATTCGGGCTCACCCGCCTGGACGAGGATGGAGACCGTGAAGCCTTCCTCCCAGTAGGGGGTCTGCTCCATCAGTTCGGTCGCCTTGTCAAGGTCGTACTCGTAGATCGGCGCATTCTCGTCATACCCAAACACTCCCTGGGGAATGTATGAGGTGTAGCGAGCGCCATACCCATCGAGGAACGAGTTGATGTAGGTGTCGTAGTCGAACGCGTAGTTGAACGCCTGACGAATTCGCTTGTCAGCGAAGAAGTCAGCCGGGATGGTGTCATCCGCGGGAAGGCTGTCCGAACGCATGTTGAAGCCAAGGTGAATCGGCTCGAGCAGCAACCCGCCTTCGAAGATCGATACACCTTCGACACCTTCAACGTCCGCCACGTTTGACGGCGAGATGTCGATGATGTCGGCGTCGCCTGCCTGCAGCGCGAGGACGCGTGAGCTTTCTTCCGGAGTGATGTCCCAGCGGACGTCCGATTTCGCTGGCTCTCCCCAGTAGTTCTCATTCACGATCATGGTGAGTGATTCACCACGTTTCCACTCACCGAAGGAGTAGGGCCCAGTACCCACCATGTTGGTGTCCATCCACTCGTTCGGAGTGTCTACTTCCACACCACCATTCGCTTCGACGGCCTCTGCGCTCACAATCGACGCCGCGGGGTTGAGCACCACGGAGTAGAGGAATGATGCGTCAGGCTCCACGAGGGTGACCTCAACGGTGAAATCGTCGAGTGCCACGATCGAGTCAATCGAGTCGACTAACGCGCCCGCCTGACCTTCGGGCAGATTCATGGTCATGACCCGCTCCCACGAATAGACCACGTCTTCTGCTGTGAAGTCGCTTCCATCGTGGAAGGTCACCCCTTCGCGAAGGGGGAAAGTGTAGGTGAGGCGGTCATCAGACACCAAGCCGTTTTCGGTAGTGGGGACCTCAGTGGCCAAGGACGGGATGAGGTCGGGACCGTCGGGCCCAACATCAACGAGTCTCTCGTACACGTTGTCGATGAATGCCTCGCCTTTTTCGCCCTGTTCCGCACGTGCGGGGTCCAGGGTGGCGGGCTCTCCATTTTGGGCGTGAACGATCACTCCGGCATTACGCAATTCGGTCGCTCCCGAGCCACCCGAAGCGCCGCCACTGCAGGCGGACACCACCAGCGCTAAAGCGGCCGCAAGTGCGGAGACAGACGTGACGCGCATGCGCGCACGTCGAGCGGGATGGGTATCCCTGCTGTGCTCACTCATGATTGCTAACCTTCTTTCTCTTGTTTTCCTCCCTATTGGCGAGGGAGAAACCCTTCGTGTTGTGTACGCAGGCACGCCGATGACCTCAGGTCTCGAATCGGCAAGAGCTGCGCGTCGTCCACCTCGACAAATGACAGCGACACGACCTTGCCGTTGGTTATGGCGGGGGCGGTCATTGCGGAATGGAACGGGGCGGCATTGAGCTGAGCTGCAAAGGAATGGGCGTCGTCGTCGCTTCCCATGGCGATCGTGGCGGCGAAGTCGCTTGAGCGAGCAACGGAATCAATCGATTCGAAGACTGCCGGAGCAAGCGACTCGATGTGGTCGAGCGCGTCGGTGACCGACCAGCCACACGCCTCTGTCGCTACCGGGCAGCGAGGGTGAAGGCGGCATCCCCGTGGCGGGTTGATGGGGTTAGGAACCGTGCCCGAGAGCTCCCAGCGTTCGACTGCTTCCTCGTCTTCCAACGACGGGTTGGAGTCACGAAGAATACGCGAGTAGGGGTGGAGTGGGTCAAAGAAGACCTGGTCGGTGGGTCCGTGTTCGGCAATCTGTCCCAAATACATCACGGCGATCTGGTCGGCCATGTGTTGCACGACGCCGAGGTCGTGGGTGATGAACAGATAGGTGAGGCCCAAGTCGCGCTGCAAATCCACGAGCAAGTTCAAAATTTGGGCTTGCACCGACACGTCGAGGGCACTGGTGGGCTCGTCCAGGATGACGAATTCGGGGTTGAGGGCGAGCGCTCGCGCAATCGAAATTCTTTGGCGTTGGCCTCCCGAGAACTGGTGGGGGTAGCGCAAGAGATGTTGTGGGCCGAGCCCCACCCGCTCGAGTAGTTCGATCACGCGCTGGTCGACGTCGGTGCCAGTTACTTCACCGTGGACCCTCAGGGGACGGCCCACAATGTCGCGCACCAGCTGGCGGGGGTTGAGCGAGGCGAAGGAATCCTGGAAGACCACCTGGCAGTTGCGCCGGTAGTCGCGATAACGCTGCTTGGAAAGCGATCCGAGGCGATGGTTGGCCTCTAAGGCGCTCCAGAGCGCACGATCCTCGGCGCTTCGTTCCGAAGGCTCAATCTGCCGGATCCGATTCATGTGGGCGTGTTGCTGCGCGGAGAGTCCGAACCATATATCTCCGCCCGTCGCGGGCACCAGCCCCGCCACAACGCGGCCCAGGGTGGTCTTTCCGCAGCCAGATTCACCGACCAGGCCGAGGGTTTGGCCGCGAGGGATCGTGAGGTCGACCCCATCAACCGCTCGGACATAGCCCGATACGCGCTGAAGGAGCCCCTCTTTGACGGGATAGTGAACCGAAACATCGTTGAGGGTGACCACGGAGTCAACCTCAACCGTCGACGTGGCGCTCTGAGGCGTGCTAGGGCTCATCGTTGCGTCTCTCCTGTCGCTGAGGCCGCGAGTGGCATGTCGCTGGCGGCCACGTTGAGCTCTTCCGCGCTGTTGTGTCGGAAACACGCAGCTGAATGGTCGCCACCCAGAGCAGTCTGGACGGGAATCTTCTCCCGGCACACCGCGGAAGCAAACGCGCACCGAGTCGCAAAGTGGCACTGCAGAGGAGCATCAATGAGCTGCGGAACGGATCCGGGGATGGCTTCAAGTTCACCTCGAGGGGTGTCTGCCCGAGGAATGGCCGCCAAGAGTCCCTGGGTGTAGGGGTGCTGGGGCGAGCGCAATACATCCTCGGACCGACCCATTTCGACGATACGCCCGGCGTACATGACCGCGACCCGGTCGGCGAACTCTTTCACCAGGGAAAGGTCGTGGGTGATGTACAGAATGGCGGTTCCCCGTCGCTCCTGAAGCCCCTGAATGAGCTTGAGAATGCGAGCTTGAATGGTCACGTCGAGCGCCGTGGTGGGCTCGTCGGCGACGAGAAGGTCGGGGTCGCAGGCGAGAGCCTGGGCAATCATGACCCGCTGTTTCATGCCTCCCGAGAGTTCGTGGGGATAGCTCGCCATGATTTTTCGGGGATTGGCGATGCCCGTGTCCGCGAGGGCGGAGGCGACCTCATCATCGAGAGCCCGTCGCACTGCCCGCACGTCCTGTCGTCGGAGAAGTCCGAAGACGCGGGAAGCCAGCCAGCCCGCCCATTGTTGAGCAATCTGAACGATGGTGCGGCTCGCGCGAGCTCTACTCACCCCCGCTTTCTCCAACACCATGTCGAGGCGGTGTTCACCGAACACTTCGGCCACTTGGCGGCCGACCGTCAGGGCGGGGTTCAACGCCTTTCCGGGGTCTTGAAAGATCATCGAGATCCTGTTTCCGCGAATAGACCGGACGACCTTTTCCGGAGCGCTCAGAATGTCCGTGGTCGACCCGTCTTCGTTGCGCAGCTGAATCGATCCAGACGAGTATTCCCCCGGAGGTTCTGCGACGAGTCTCAAAATGGATCGTGCGGTCACGCTCTTTCCACACCCGGTCTCCCCCACCAGCGCGAGCGTCTCGTGGGGATTCATTTCGAAGCTGACGCCATCGACGGCCTGCGACGTCCCTCGCGGGGAGTGAAACTGAACCCCGAGGTTCTCGACGCTCAACAGCCAGTTGTCTGACATCACTTAGCGCCCCTCTGTCTTCGGGTCGAGAACATCGCGCAGACCGTCACCGACGAGGTTAAACGCGAGCGCCCACAAGACAATCGCGAGCCCCGCAAAAGTTGACACCCACCATTCACCGGCGAGCAGCCCCGACTGTCCGGCGCTCACCATCGCACCCCATTCCGTCAGTCCCGCTTGGGCGAGGCCAATGAAACTCAACGTGGCACCGATGAGCACGACGTTTCCCATATCGAGCGTGGCCTGCACCACAATCGGGGTCACCGAGTTGGGGAGGACGTCTTTTCTGAAAATGTTCCAGGTGGAATCGCCGACCACGCGCGCCGCGGCGACATACTCCGCCTGTTTAATCCGGATGATTTCTCCGCGAATAATGCGGGCATATTTGACCCAGAACACGGCGGCCAGGGCCAGGATGATGTTGCGGAACGACGGCCCCAGAACTGCGGCGATGGCGAGAGCGAAAATCAGCTCGGGAATCGCCAGGAACACATCAACAATGCGCATCAGAAGGTTGTCCAGTCGTCCTCCGCGCATCGCGGCAAAGCTTCCCACGATGATGCCGATGACTACCGTGGTGAGGACGACTGTCAGCGAGAGCTGCAGAGACAATCGAGAGCCCCAAATCACTCCGTAGAGCACGTCTCCACCCTGTGAGTCGGTGCCGAGGACGTGGCCGGCCTCTCCCGGCGGCGAATCGATGTTCGCCCAGTCTCGCGGACTTTGGTAGGGGTCCGGCTGGTTTGGCTCCGTCAGCAGCGGAGCAAAGAGTGCCATGAGCAAGAAGGCGCCGATGATGACAAATCCCACCACGGTGAGGGGATTTCGCAGCACTTCGGCGAGGACTTCTCGCCTCCTCGCCCAGCGGACGCTGCCGGCGGACTGGCGGGTTTCAGGGGCCTCTGCCAGCGTCATCCTCCCAACACCACCCGACGATCGAGATAGGCGTAGGCGATGTCCACGGCGAGATTGACCACCATGAAGATGGCGGCGGTGATCAAGACGTAGGCCATGATGGTCGCCTGGTCTCCCGAGAGAATGGCGCTGGTCACCCACTGACCCAAACCAGGCCACCGAAAAATCAATTCCACGGCCACTGAGCCTTGGAGGAGGAACCCAAAACTCAATCCGATGACGGTCGTGGTCGGCACGAACGCGTTGCGCCGAGCATGGCGCCTAATCACCACCCGCTCGGGTAGCCCTTTTGCGCGCGCCGCGTCGACATATTCCTCCGACATCGCCTCCACCATGGACGAGCGCATCATGCGCACGATGATGGCCATGGCGCCGAAGCCCAATACGACCGCCGGAAGGATGAGATGTCGCACGGCGTCCCATAGCGCTTCGGGGCTGCCCGCGAGGATTGCGTCAATTGTGTACAACCCCGTCGGGTGGTCAATTCCGGCAAAGATTTCCGTCGTCGACCGCCCCAGCGGAAACCAGTCCAACCACAGGTAGAAGGGCACCAGCAGCAACAGGCCAAACCAGAAGGTGGGCGTGCTCGCTCCGAGGATCGAAAAGAGTCGCGCGGCGTGGTCTGGGCCTCGATTTCGCCGAACTCCGGCGATCGTTCCCAGTGCGATTCCCGCCACAATCGCAATCAGGCCGGCTGCAATGGCGAGTTCGAGCGTGGCCGTAATTTTGTCGCCGATCACCTCGGTCACGGGGGCGACAGATACGCCCGACCAGCCCAAGTCTCCCCGGAGTAACCCTCCCAACCAGGCCGCGTACTGAACCGGGATGGGTTGATCGAGCAGGTAACGAGCTTCGAGAGCCGCCACCTCGTCGGGAGTCATATTCGGAGTCGCGTAAATACCCACCGGCGAGCCAGTGAAACGGGTGAGAGTGAAGACAATCACGCTCACGCCCAGCATGATGAACGGAAGCAAGATGAGGCGCCGAATGAGGTAGTCGCGTACTTGCATGGGGATTCTCCGTTGAAGATAATTCCGCCAAGCCTAGGGCAATCGGTTGCATCAACCAAACTATTTTGCTGAACGTTTTTGCAAAGTTGGGTGCAAATATCCTGAAATAGCGTACATTTAGAGCGTTGAATGTCGACTACAACCGTTCGCGTAAATCGAACCAGGTGAAATCGTCGAAGAACCCACAGAGGGAGAACGCGTCATGGCCCCCAACACCGAACACAAGCAACTGTGGCACCCCATCATTGATGGCAAGCCGGTCTCTCCGGCCGACGCTACGACATTTAGTGTCCACGAGCCCCCTACCGGTAAGGAAATCGCCCAGGTCGTCAATTCCGACGCCGAGACCGTAGCGCGAGCGGTGGCGTCGTCTCGGGCCGCCTACGAATCCGTGTGGGGTGAGATGTCGCCGCGAGAGCGCGCGGGAATGATGCGCCAGGTAGCTCGCAAACTCCAAGAACACGCGGAAGAGCTCGCCGATCTCGAAGCAATGGAGGTCGGAAAGCCCAAGCGCGACGCGGGTCGCTTCGACGTGGCCTTCAGCCACACCTGTTTTGACTACTTTGCGGGCCTTGCGGACACGCTGCACGGGGACATTTTGGACCAAGGGCCTATTGAGGCCCGGATTGTCTACGAACCCTACGGAGTGGTCGCCGCCATTCTGCCGTTCAACTGGCCCCCTATTCACTTTGCGAAGAAGGGCGCCCCCGCTCTTGCGGCTGGCAACACCGTGATCATCAAACCCGGTGAGCAGGCGCCGCTGTCGGTGTTGCGGATGACCGAAATTGCTAATGAGGTGCTCCCTCCGGGCGTACTGAACGCGGTGACGGGCCTCGAATCGGGACCAGTCTTGGTGGGCAACAAAGACGTGGAGAGGGTGACGTTCACCGGCGCGACCGCCACCGGAATCAAGGTGTTGAAGACCGCGGCAGACAATGTGACGTTTGCGACCATGGAACTAGGCGGCAAGAACGCGCTGATGGTTCTGGAAGACGCTGACCTCACCGTTGCAGTCAACGTCGCGTTGGAGGGCATGTTTTACAACCAAGGCGAGGCCTGCACCTCGACGGCTCGCATTTTGGTGCACGACTCGATTCACGACGAATTCCTCGCCTTGTTCGCCCAGGCGGCAGAAAAGCTCGTTGTCGGTGACGGTCGGGACCCCCGGACGGACATCGGCGCCATGGTTGACGCGAAACAGCGTGACCGAGTGTTGTCCTACCTCCAGAGTGCGCTCGATCAGGGCGCCCGCATTGTGAGCCAAGGCGCTCTGCCGACCGATGAGAAGTTTGCGGATGGCTACTGGGTAGCACCCACCGTCCTCGCCGACGTCACACCGGAGATGACTGTGGCCAAGGAGGAAATCTTTGGACCGATCGCGTGTGTGATGCGCTTTAGCGAGATCGACGACGCCGTGCGCATCACGAACGACACGGAATATGGTCTGACGGCAGCCATCGTGACGCGCAATGAGGATCTGGCCTGGAAGCTCTCCCGCCGCCTCAAGGTAGGAATGGTGTTCGTCAACAACTACATGCGCCGGTCGTTTCTCGGGGCGCCGTTCGGCGGTGTCAAGGGAAGTGGGTTTGGTCGGGAGAATGCCATCGAGACTCTCCACGAGTTCGTCCGCTCAAAGAATGTGCGCTTCCCATCAGGGCGGGGCACCATTCCCATCTGGCCTCCGGTCGACTAAGTCTTTCGACGAGGCGTCCGGCGATGACTCCCCCAATTGGTTCCGAAGGGTTCACACCGAATCGTGTCGGGCTTGGCCTGTTTAAGGTGCCGGCAGATTTCACCCAGGAGCTCGTGGAAATGGCCCTGGAGGTGGGTTACCGCCACTTCGACTGTGCCAGCGCATACGGAAACGAAACGGAACTGGGCCGGGCGCTCTCACACAGTGGATTGCCGCGTGAGTCGTTTACGGTCACCTCGAAAGCGTGGATTGATGAGCAAGGACACGTCGAGATTGCTGACGCACTTCGGCGCTCGCTCGACCGACTGAATCTTGAGCGGGTTGATCTCTACATGATTCATTGGCCCGCCCCCGCCCAGGACTTATACGTGGAGTCGTTTGCGGCCATGGTGGGCTTGCATGACGAGGGTCTGATCGACCACGTGGCCGTGAGCAATTTTCACATCGACTATTTGGAGCGACTGCTAAACGAAGTGGGAGTCCTCCCGGAGATGAACCAGGTAGAGCGCCACCCCTATTTGCAGCAGGAGGAACTCGTGGCGTACCACCGCTCCCACGGCATCGCCACTCAAGCTTGGGCGCCGTTGGCACGGGCAGAAATTCTGAGTGACCCCACTCTGCTGGCGTTGGCCGAGCAAGAATCGATTACGGTGCCTCAACTGGTTCTTGCCTGGCACCTCTCTAGTTCGGTGAGCGTGATTCCCAAGGCGAGCTCAACGCAGCGACTGCGTGAAAACTTAGAGGCCGCAACGATCTCGCTCCAACCCGACACCATCCAGGCGTTTGCTGCTCTGGAGCGAAACCACAGGGTGGGTCCCGACCCTCGAGACAAGAACTAGGGCAGAGCCCGCTCTGTCACTGAGACGCGGCCACCACTCCGGTCTTCTCGTCGGCCATCACTTCGAAGTGATTGAGCCTGAGGGTCTTGATCCAGCGCTGCTGACCCGAGGTGAGGGCAATAAAGAACCCCAGCTCGACGAGCTCTGGTTCCGAAAACTCCGCGTTGAATTGTTCCCAATCGGCATCGGTGGCAATTTCTGAATCCCAGACGATGGCGTCGGTATAAATCAGGGCCAATTTCTCACGGTGGGTGAACTTGTCCGATGTGCGAAAGTTGATGAGGTCATCGAGCAAGGCTTCCTCGCGACGTTCCGCAAAAGAGGATCGCTGCGCACCACAGTAACCGCACTCCACCGTCTTGGTGACATAGAGGCGACACAGCTCCTTGAGTTCGTGCTCGACCACGCCTTCCACAAACGTTTTTTCCCACGCCTGCGAAAACGTCTTTAATACGTCAGGAACCCAGGAGCGAATCGCTTGGGACTCTGGCCGCGGAGTCCCGACCCGCCTCGAGCGTTCCAGCGATGCGAGCATTTCCGGGTCCGTGATGACGGAAATGTCGGGGTAGGCGATACGGCCCATGTTGTTCTCCCTCAGTGTGTCGTGGTGGTGAGAGCTCTTACACCCTCAAGGTTAATCGTGCCCGTTCGCGCCCTCACCATCGGCGAGTTCCATCATTCGTCGGATTGCCGCCTCATCGGGTGTGTAGGCGCCTGCCCGGGCCCGAATATCCGCTAAGGCGCGGAGTTGATCAGCGTGAATCGATGCATCGCGGAGAATTCCGAACTGCTCGGATTTGAGCAGTTCGACATAGCGCCGCTCGCCCAACGCTGCGGCAGCGTGTGACAAGTGGGCCATAAGTTCCCCGGCAGGTAATGACTCGATCGAGTGAGACGCTTCTTCCCACATGGCCAGAAATGCCTCAACCTCCTGCGAGATGGGGCCTGACATCTGGGCCAGAACCGTCCCCAAGTAATTCGGGTGAATATCGGCTGACGTCACCCACCGGGTCAAACCGGCAGCTTCCGCGGCCACCGCTGATTCAGCGTTGAGAATACTGCCCTGGATTTCACCATCCACGATGGCTTTCAGCCGCTTCGGGGTTGCCCCCAGTGATTCAAACTGGACGTCCCCCGGGTCAACTCCCAGATGGCCGAGCATGGTGAGAAGCAGTAGCGCGAACCCCGAGGACATGACATCGACGCCCAACGTCGCACCGCGAAGATCTTCTGGCGACTGAATACCTGCGCTGGTGTAGAGCGCGAGACCGAGTCCTCGATCGATAGCACGCAGGGTGCGCACGTCGAGCTGTTGGCCCAGAGGATTCTTGTCCGTTGAGGTGTAAAGCAGGATGTTGTCGGGGCTGGTCACGACAATGTCCAATTCACCGGATCGCAGTGATTCAAATTGGGCGGGAGACGAGGCCACTCTGGAGGTTTCCCACTCGACACCAAAGCGAGTATCAAGCCCGAGGGCCCGCGCTAACGCCAAAACGGGTGATTCACTAAATTGTCCGACTCGAATCACGATTGACTACCTTCCATCCGGCCGTTCTCCCCTGGCGCGCCTGTGCCGCCAAGGCCTCAGCGAAGAAACCCTAGTCAGCGTCCTCCAGGCCCGTCGTGATGTCAGAGTTCTCTGACGTCATAGTGAGTCCGGCGCCCTTGGCTACCGTGAGGATGAGCGTGGCGAAGTCATCCTCAAGATTCCCGGCGCCAACTTCCTGGGCAACAATTTGACGCGTTGCCGAGGTAATCGGCATTGGCGCTCCCAACCGATTCGCCGCGTCGAGACCTAAATCAAAGTCCTTCTGCAACAGCGGCATCGTGAAGGTCGGAGTGAAGTCAAGGTTGACGAACGCGGGCGACTTGTAGCGG
>JBMSHQ010000012.1:0-22634 GCA_049416945.1 Pontimonas sp.
GGTGGACCTGAGGGGAATCGAACCCCTGACCTTCTCATTGCGAACGAGACGCGCTACCAACTGCGCCACAGGCCCTTTAGTGCGGGTTCGAGATTACCACCGCTAGACAGCGCGACGGCGCCGGAGGACCTCATCGAGGTCGTGACTGGCGTTGCTCTCACGCTTGGGCACCCGGCCCATCTGGTCAAACTGTGACACGGGGGCAAGGGTCTTAGCCTCGGCGGCCGCTTCTTCGGGACGCGCTCGAGCTGCCGCGATGCGGGCCTTGCGAAGTAGCTCTTCACGAGATGGCAGGGACTCCTGAAGGGAAACGGCCTGGCGAGCAGAGAGTGGCTCTGGGATTGTGGGGGGTGTCCACGCTCTGGTGGAACGAACAGTACGCGATGACTGAGAGTTTGGCGCCGGTGCCACCATCGACGCTTTCGCCACTGAGGTCCTCGCCTGCCTCGCCAAGACAGCGAGAACGACAAAGCCAACAAGAGTCTTGCCCGCCAACGCCACCGTCACCCAGACGGCTGCCTGGAGACTAATCGAAGACACTAGGCCGAATAGACCAATAGCGGTAAAGAGGGTTGTCGTGGAGCGAAGAATCCTGCGACGACGAGCGGACACCTCAGCTTTCGTGTACGACACTTCTTTGAGCTTGCGCTCCGCAATGCGGTGCTGCTTTGCAATCTCTCTCGCGGAGAGCTCAGCCCGAATTTCCTCGGTGGTCTCGTTCGTTTCCGCCAGAAGACGCAAGGTTTGACCCAATCGGGCAGCGTTTCGTTCGGTGGCGAGATACTCGCTTCGGCGCATCCAGATGGGAACCAAGTAGACAAGCCATAGCGCTGCAGCGACTAAAAGCAGCAGGGCTGTGCCTGAAAACGGGGTTTCCACGCCTTTCAGGCTAAAAGTAGGGGTGCGCTCCGGCCCGCATCCCGGTTCCTCGGCGTGTTTAGCGGGGTGGTAGGTGCAGGGGATTGCGCATCTGCACCTGAACATATTCCGGAATATCTGCCACTGCCGGGGGCACCAGTCCTTTTTCAAACCGATTGAGCACCCCGCCGGGTACTTCATCAACGGTGAGAGCAAAACACAGGTGGTCACGCCAGCGACCATCGATGTGGATATAGCGGCGACGGAAACCCTCAAACCGGAATCCAAGCTTCTGCACAATTCGAAACGACGCGGTGTTCTCCGGGCGGATACAGATTTCCATCCGGTGCAACCCACGCTCAAAAAACATGAAATCGGTCGCCATGGCCACGGCAACTGGCGTAATTCCTTTTCCTGCCTGCTCCTTTATGACCCAGTAGCCAAGGCTGGCAGAGCTCAGCGAACCGTAGGTGATCTGTGACACATTTAGCTGCCCCACCAGCGCGCCCTCTGATTCCATCACCATCGGAAGCCCCGAACCCTGCCGGCCGTATCGCAAGAGCGAACGAACGGCCGCTTTTTGGTCATCAGCAACCATGCTCCTCACTGGACTAGTCGCCTCCCAGGGCTGCAACCATGCGCGGTTATCCGAAAGAGCGCGTTCCAGGGCTCTCCAGTCTGTGCGCCTGAGACCCCTGAGAGTGACGAGGGGGTGGTGGAGGGTCGGCAGCGTAAACGTCACCGGCCTAATCCTTTTCCAAGCCCCCGACGAAACCCTTGAGCCATGCGGTGAAACCCGGGCCTAGATCGTCACGATCCGAGGCGACCTGGACGATGGCTTTCAAATAATCCATACGGTCACCGGTGTCATAGCGGCGACCACGGAAGATCACACCGAGCACTCCACCGCCCGCGCCCGAGTGAGCGAGTGCATTGAGTGCATCGGTAAGTTGAATTTCACCACCTGAACCGGGCTCAGTTTTCGCAATTTCAGCAAATACGTCGGGCTGAAGAATGTATCGACCAATGATGGCGAGGTTGGAGGGGGCGTCTTCTGCTTTGGGCTTTTCCACCAACTCGGTAATGCGCACCACCGAGTCGTCGCTGGTGGGCTCGACGGTCGCAATACCGTAGAGGTGGACCTGGGACGGGTCCACTTCCATCAGCGCCACAATGCTTGCGGGTTGTTTCTCATAGACCGAAACCATCTGCTTGAGCAGGTCGTCTCGGGAATCGATGATGTCATCACCCAACAGCACGGCAAAAGGATTATTTCCCACGTGCATCTCGGCTCGAGAGACAGCATGGCCTAATCCCTTCGGGTCTCCCTGTCTCACATAGTGAATGGAGGCGAGGTGGCTGGATTGGTTGACCTCTTTCAGTCGGCGATTGTCACCTTTGCGCTCGAGCGCCGTCTCCAACTCGGTGTTGCGATCGAAGTGGTTTTCTAAGGCGTTCTTATTGCGCCCCGTCACCATAAGAACATCGGTGAGCCCCGCGTCGACTGCCTCTTCCACCACATATTGGATGGCGGGCTTGTCAACGACGGGCAGCATCTCTTTCGGCATCGCCTTGGTCGCCGGCAAGAACCGGGTTCCCAGGCCAGCCGCGGGAATGACTGCTTTCGAAATGGGCATAGAGACAGCGTAGTGGGCGACCTAGACTGGCTGCATGGCCAGTGGCGATGCCACCTTAAAGCCGGCGCCCCGCGCCGAAACGAGGGCGCGCCGCCTAATCATGACGGCCGCCGAACGAGAGACTTTCGCCGCGCAACTCACGGAACAATTGGCGACTCTGGTGAGAGAAACCGGTGCGCAGACCATCGGCTGTTACCTCAACACCGTCGATGAACCACCCACCCGAGGTTTTGTGGAATGGGCCATCGACAACGGAAAAGATGTGCTGCTACCGATCAGTCGCGAGGACGGGCTGTTGGATTGGGCCCATTTCGATCGGGGAGGCGAAGACCTCGACGTCATGGGAATGCCAGTTCCCACCTCGCAACTCTTGGGTCCCATCGCCATCGATTCTGTTGACCTCATGTTGATTCCAGCCGCACAGGTAGCCAAAACCGGAGCCCGACTGGGGTGGGGGCGCGGCTATTTCGACCGCACGTTGGGCTCGATGGCGCACAGGCCTCCCGTATTTGCGGTGGTTTACAATCATGAAGTCGTCGACGAGGTTCCCACCGAAGCGCACGACCAAGGTGTTGATGGGGCGGTCACGCCCCACGGAATCATCCGGTTCTAAGCCTTTTCATCGCCCAAGGAGACAGCTGTGCCCACCTACTCGTATCGCTGCCGCGAATGCGGGGTCGAATTCGACATTCAACAAGACTTCAGCGATGACGCCCTCACGGAGTGCCCACAGTGCAAGGGTTCGCTTCGCAAACTTTTTAGTGCTGTCGGGGTGACCTTCCAAGGTTCCGGGTTCTATCGAACCGATTCCCGCGCTGACTCTTCGAAGAAGGGGGCGCCCAAGAAAGACTCGGGCAAGAAAGAGTCGAAGCCGAAGAAGAAGGACACTAAGAAGGCATCCTCGCCGTCCTAGTAGTGCGGGGGCTTTTCTTCTTTGAGACGTTGATCGTTTTCATCACTCCGGTGCCTCTCCGGCTCCTTCTGCGGAGCGGGCTCCACTCCTTCGGGTCCAGGGACAACCACCCGACGTCGAGGACGAGAAGGTTTATCGCTATCGCGTGACGAGGTGTTCTCAGTCACCGTGCGAAGCTTGCTCCTCGGCCTCAGAGTCATCTGAGGCGATGACACCGGTGAGTGTTGCGATGCGCTCGGCCACCCCGTCGGGGTCGGCAAACAGTTCAAAAGCATGAACGCGAACGTAGTGCCAACCCAACCGGTGCAGAGCTTGGGGCCGCAACCGTAGCCCTTCCCGAATCGACATCTGTTGGAGTTGCCGGTCGGTATCGAGTGCCACACACACCCCATTGGCCGTCGCCGCAAGCGGTACGACTCCGTGGTGGTCGAGGCTCGTGGTGATGCCATATCGCTGCAGACGCCTGGCCAAATCAACCAGCATCGGATCGGGGTCGTGGGTGACTTCGGGCAGGGCGGGTGGGGTCTCGATTTCGCTCAAGACTTTGCCAAGCGCTCGCACAGAAGGAAGCAACCGCTCGTCGCTCAGTTCCGTGGGCGAGAGGCAACTCACCACCTGAAGGTGCTTGCGTGCTCGAGTCAGTGCCAGAGCAAGCAGACGCTCTCCACCGGGCTCGGAGAGCATGCCGAGGTCGCTCAATACCCGACCATGGGGGGTGCGGCCGTAGCCGAGTGAGAAGATCACACGGTCACGGCTCATCGCGTGTGCCTGACGGAGGGTCACTGCGACAAAGGGTTCAACACTCTCCCGGGTGAAGAACTCCGAGACATCTGTCCGGTTTTGGACTTCGCGCGATACTCCTTCAAAGACTCTTTGTGCGTGACGGGCACTGGCCGTGATGACCATCAGAGACTCGTGTGGGCTGGTGAGAGCGTGGTTGATGACGTGGTCAACCACCGCCCGTACTTCAGCGTCAACGCTTTCGATGACACCGGTGATGGGGTCCGGAAGGCCGTAACCGTCTTCGACCACGTCGACTGCGACACTTCTGTGGCCTAGGAAACTTCCCGCCCACGGCAGTGACACAATCTCACCGGCATAGAGGTTCCGATCGACCAAATCAGCGAGATCATCGCCCGTGACGCGATAACTGCGGGTCAGAGCGTGGCCGGGAAGCAGTTCGGAGAGTACTCCGAATGCCGACTGTGGGTGAAGTGAATCGGGATCTTCTGTGTGATGGTGACCCTCGGGCTCCACACCGACGCTGAAGACTTCGGGTCGCTGAACTACTGGGTCACCAAATGCGACCACTTGCTTGCCCCGTCGGATGGCCGGTGCGACCTCCGGAAGGGTGAGGGAACCAGCATCGGCCACAATCACCACATCAAAGCTCTGGGTGGGGGGCAGCTTGGCAATGTCGTAGGGGCTCGCGAGCCAGACCGGAGCCAACGCGCGAGAAAGATGCGGTGCTCTCTCGTGAAGCTCGCCGGGAGTCATTCGCCCGGACTTC
Source organism: Pontimonas sp. (assembly GCA_049416945.1). Taxonomy (GTDB): domain Bacteria; phylum Actinomycetota; class Actinomycetes; order Actinomycetales; family Microbacteriaceae; genus Pontimonas. The sequence goes on from JBMSHQ010000012.1 coordinate 4,919, forward strand.
AGAGCACCCTTCAACCACGATGCCTCGTCGGGCCAATCCATCAAGCCCACCGACCATCGCTCTGCAAGTTGCCAGGCGAGTCGCTTCGCGTTTGAGGCGGCGTGGGCTTCGTCGACCAGGCGGAAATCCGATTCAAGACGCTGCAGAATGTTGGTGTCTTGGCCAAGCAAATCTTCGTTGCCGCGCAGAATGTGTTCGAGCGCGGCGCGCCACCAGGCCAATTCCAGTTCGCTCGCGACGTGGTCGCCGGTGACGTGGCGGTTTGCAAAATCGTCCACCAATTCCGACAGGTGAAGTTCTTTGAGCGTGTCCGTCACTTGGGCGCGCTCTTCCAGAGTCTTCAGAACCTCGGATTCTTCAGCGAGCTTGTCCAAGTGAGCGCTCAGGGCATCAAGAGTCATCTGTGACAGCGCCTTACCGTCGCCACCGAGAGTGTCGTCGAGTTGGTTGATGTCTTGCTCAACTTCTTGCAGCAACGGTTGCAAATCGGCCAGCCCCGGGGGCACGGCAGGGGGGTGACCCGTTTCCACGAAGCGATTCCACAGCTGACGTTGCGAATTGATGCGAATGAGGGCTTCGTGCAAGTCAGCAACGTGCATACCCGGTCGGATGTATTCCTTGGCAAGCGATTTGAGACGCCGACGCTGGACACGACCGAGCTCATTGGCTGTCTCACTTGGGCCCGTCGCAGTGATGAGGTCGGTGAGCGCCCGATCAAACACTGCCGGCTGGAAGCGATCCAGACTGTCTCGAATATCGACGAGCAAGTGAATAAACAAGGCCAGTTGAGAAAAGTCCTTCGGCGCCGGCAAGGGTGTTTGCTCTAATACCGGGGAGGCTGCCTCCACTAAACGGGGAAGGGTGTCAGACACGAGACGCTTGGCCATGTGTTGCGAGCGCTGAGCGTGCTCGCGGTCTCTAAATTCCACGCCGTACCACGGCGAATCATTCGGGCCGAAGCGGAATTGGCCCAAGTTGGCTGCCTCTCTGAGCAACCCGGCTGCCTCGTCGCGACGGTGCGCAAGTGCTACCAGCGCTTCAGAATTGAGTTTGACGGTGGTCTGTGGCGGGTTGTCCTGAAGGCTCAGTCTCGAAAGCCAGTGCACGGCCTCGAGGAAGCTCACACCGAGGGTGCTATCGACATGGCTAAGAGCTGCTCGGTAGCGAACGATGACATCGCGCAGCCGCTCCAGCGCCCCGTCGACGTCACTAGAGTCGACGGGCCTAGCCTGTTCGTTGCGCCCGATGGAACGGACGAGATCTCTGCGGAAATCCCCCAGGCGAATAGCCATGCCGGTGAGTTTGGTGCGAGCTAGCCGATCGCTGATGGCGTTGAGCGTCGCGCGTCGCGGGCTCACCACCAGGACCTTCTTGTTATTCGCGACAAGCGCACCCAGAGCGTTGACCACGGTTTGGGTGCTGCCCGTCCCGGGCAAAGTGCGGACGGTCATCGAGTTGCCCGCCAAGATGTGGGTGACGATGAGGTCTTGTTCGGTGTCTGCGTCGACGATGAGGCGGTCGACTCCGGGTGAGCGACGATCGGAGTCGGGAACTTCCACGGGCACGCGCGAGCCGCGAACCTCAGATAGTGCGGCGGGGTTACCACCCAGGGCGTCCAAGATGGGGTGGGAAAGATTCACCGCATCGGCTAAGAGCGGGGCTGCGATATCGGCGAAGCTTCCGACAATCAGCTGTGCTTTCACGCTCACGTCGTCTCGATGAGCTGTGAGGTCCCTCAAACGATCGAGAGCAGCGTTAGGCCGGAATGCTCCGTGGTCATCGGTTAGTCGGACGAAGGCATCAGCATCAAGATGAAGCTCTAAGTGTTTTGCGAACTCTCGCTGCAACGCCGGATTCAATTTGATGCCGGAGCGCTGGAGGGTGAATTCAATATCGGAGCCTCGACGACGGATTGCCATCGGACGAAGCAAAAGGGGACCGCGATAGGTAATGTCGTCGTGACGCCACTGAACCAAGCCGATGCCCAGTTGAATCGATTCGATACCCCGAGCGTGAACCAGCTCGGTGTGGTGCTCGAGCAGTCGGGTGGCAGCGCGGTGGGCGGTGCGCCGCTGGATGTCGTCCCGCACCAGTGCGCTGAGAAGTGTGGGGGAGCCTGCAATGAGCCTCGCCAGACCTCCGGGGTGGCTGTGGCTCAAATCGACCCGGGTGGTGGGGTCATCGCTCAACTGAATCAAGGGGTTTGGGCCGCCAATTGTGGCGATGTGGCTGCGCCACTCATCCCAGGCGGACGCCGCCTGATTCACCGGCAGAACATCGGGGTCACCCACCGACACCTGAGCAGCAAACTGGCTAGTCGAAGGGAGGGCCTCGTTCCAGAGGTCAGATTCCCCCTGATTGTCATCCACCGAATCGACACGCCACACGCCAAAACACTACGGGGAGCCTCTCATGGCTCTGGGTATCCCACGCCGAGGCCGAAAACCCCCGATTTACCGGCTCAGAGAGCCGCTGCAGCAGAAGATTCGATGGCCAAACCAGCCCGATAGCGCTCCATGAATCGGGCATAGCCGGCGAGGTCGTCCGGGTTGGGCTCAACCGTGTGGCTGCGGGAATCGCTAAAGACCATCTCATCGAGGTAACGGGCTAATTCCGTGTGTTCGGAGGCGGAAAAAGCCGCTAGCACCGCGATACCCCAAGCGCCCCCCTCCGAGGCGCTCTCCGCCACAGAAACAGGGGCGTTAATGGCTGCCGCGAGAAATCGTTGCGCCACCCCCGCAGTGCGGAACATGCCACCGTGTGCCGACATTCGATCAAGCTCGACACCTTCTGTGTCCAGCACCGCCATGCCAATGCTGAGCGTGCCGAACACGCCATAGAGCTGCGCGCGAATGGCGTTAGAAAGGGTGAATTCACTATCAGGGGTGCGCACAAACAGTGGCCGCCCCTCCCCCACACCCGTGATGGGCTCGCCTGCGAGGTAGTTGTAGGCCACGAGCCCCCCGGCGTCACTCGAGCCAGTGAGCGCTTCGGTGAATAACAGGTCATAGACCTGATCGGCATCGTGGGAGGTGCCAGCAATCTCGGCAAAGCGTCGGAACATTCCTACCCACGCTGCCAATTCACTCGCGCCGTTGTTGCAGTGAACCATCGCCACAGTGTCGCCAAGCGGAGTGGTGACCACATCGAGCTCGTGGTGAACCTCGTTGAGTGGTCGCTCCAACACCACCATCGCGAAAATACTCGTACCGGCACTGATGTTGCCGGTTCGCGGAGCTACCGCATTAGTGGCAACCATTCCCGTTCCGGCATCACCCTCAGGAGGGCACATCAACGCACCAGGTTGCAGGCCACCGCTCGGGTCAAGGAGCTTCGCCCCCTCCGCCGTGAGAAGCCCTGCGGAGTCGCCTGCCACCAATACCTTCGGCATGAGTTCACGAACGGAACAACATAAGACCGAAGAACTTTCCAGGGCGTCGAAGGCTTCAATCATTGCAGCGTCGTAATCACGTGTCGCCGTATCAATGGGGAACATTCCGGACGCGTCACCGATACCCAAAACTTTCTCGCCCGTGAGCTTCCAATGCACGTATCCTGCGAGGGTCGTCACAAACGCGATATTCGAAACATGCTCCGCCCCCTCCAGGATGACTTGCTGAAGATGGGCGATCGACCAGCGCAGGGGGATGTTTACGCCAAAGAGCTCCGTCAGTTGTGCTGCGGCATCCCCGGTGTTGGTGTTGCGCCAGGTGCGAAACGGGACAAGAAGTTGGTCGTCTGAATCAAAGGCGAGGTAACCGTGCATCATGGCCGATACGCCAAGCGAGCGCACCGTGCTGAGTTCAACGCCGTGGGCTGTTTTCACCTGCTCGCGAAGATCAGAGACGGCTGCAGCCAGACCCCTCCACACCTCGTCGAGGTCGTAGCTCCACAACCCATCGACCAGTTGGTTTTCCCACTCAAAGCCACCAACGGCCAGAACCTCAGAGGGGTTCTCCCCGACCAGACAGGCCTTGATTCGGGTGGAGCCCAATTCGATGCCGAGGCTCGCTCCACCTGACGTGATGATGTCGGCAGGCTGGGTCATCGGCGGTCGTCCTCGTGTTGGCCATAGACATTTTGATAGCGGGAATACAGGGCATCAATTTTGTCTTGGGGAATGGGAATGAGCTCTCCCCCTTGGCGAGCAATGTGGGTATTGCGCGCCGCGTCTTCACACATCACAGCAGCCTTCACCGCATCTTGTGGACTCACTCCAATCGTGAACGGCCCGTGGTTTTGCATCAATACCGCCCGCGAGCGGTGGTTACGTAGTGTGTCGACGATTCCCTTCCCAATGGAATCGTCGCCGATAATCGCAAAAGGCCCAATCGGAATGGGCCCACCAAACTCATCGGCCATTCCCGTGGTGACACAGGGAATTTCTTCGCCTCGAGCCGACCAGGCAACGGCATAGGTGGAGTGGGTGTGAACAACACCGCCCACCTCGGGCATGTGGCGGTAGACGTAGGCGTGGGCGGCCGTGTCGCTCGACGCATTGCGCTCACTGCCCAAGGTGCCCTCGACAACTTCACCGTCGAGGGTGCACACCACCATGTTTTCCGGAGTCAGATCGTCGTAGGCGACGCCAGACGGTTTGATCACGAAGTAGTCCATACCGGCCACGCGGCCAGAAATGTTTCCCCCCGTCCACACAACCAGGCCGTATCGGACTAGTTCTGCGTGCAATCGGCATACTTCTTCGCGCATCGCACGAATCTCGGGTTTGGCGTCTAATTCGTGAGCCACAGAACTCCCTTTCGCGGTGGATTGACCGACGTGCCCCTGGAGGGACTCGAACCCCCAACCCTTTCCTTAGGACGGAACTGCTCTTCCATTGAGCTACAGAGGCTGACTCCCAAAGTCTACCGGCGCCCTTCCCGCGCTAGCGTGGGAGTAATGAAGATTTACCTGGTGACGATGGGGTCGCGCGGAGACAACGAACCCTTCCGCGCCCTCGCGCTCGAAGCGGCTCGCCGGGGTCACGACGTGCACTTCGCCCACACCAGCGATCTGCCCCGAGATTCGCAAGCGCCCTACACCGAATGGGAATTGCCCGGGTCATTTAGCGCCGTGATCGCGAACCAGGGCGTGAGTATCATCACAGCTTTGCGGGAATACAAAGATGTCAGCCTCCCCCTCCTTCAGGGCATCTGGGACACAAGCAGTCAGCACATCAGAGACCTTCGACCGGATGTGGTGGTCTACCATCCCAAGGTTCAGAGCGCACCGGTCATCGCACACGAAGTGGGCGCGCACGCGGTCATCAGCGAAATCGTGCCCATGCTCACGCCCACTCGCGAGTTCGCAGCCGCCGGAATCCCTCTTAGGCTCCCCGGCTGGCTCAATCGGGCGAGCTATTCACTCGTTGACGCTGGTATCGCCGCCTTTGGTAATCAATCGAAGAACCTGGCGAAGCAGCTCGGGGTCAGCTCCTGGGCTCCCGATCAGGTGCTCTGCCCAGTCAGCCGCTCGCTCGTGCCCCAACCTGCTGATTGGCCGAACACTGCAGTGATTACCGGTCAGTGGTGGCATCACTCCACTGAATCTCTCGATAACGCACTGCAGGATTTCGTCGCCTCAACGAATGTTCTTTACGCCGGTTTTGGGTCGATGAAACGTGGTGACCCGCAAAAGCGGGCCCAGGTGATCGCGGCAGCCGCCCGAGAGCTCGGCATGAAGGTGCTGCTCGTGACGGGGTGGGGTGGTCTGAGTGTCTCCCGCGACCTCGCGAACTCCCCCGATGTGATGGTTCGTGAGAGCGTTCCCCACGAAGCACTGCTTCCCCATGTCTCTCTCGCTATCCATCACGGTGGTTCGGGCACGATCCACGCCCACCTCCGCGCCGGGGTGCCAAGCGTCATCATGCCTTTCATCGCCGACCAGCCGTGGTGGGCGTGGCGCCTTCATCAAGCCGGACTCGGCCCACAAGCGCTCTCACCCAACACTCGCTCGGCGTCAACGGTGGTTTCAGCCTTGCAGCAAGCGAACCTCGCCCGCCCGGCCGTCGCAAAAGCGTCCGAGGCGATGTCGCGCGAAAACGGAGTCGCCACCGCGATGGACGCTATTGAATCGGCTTACGCCGCCTGAGCCAGGTATTCCTCCCAGTGCGGCTGAGGTCGCTCGATACCGCGCACCAACCAGGCAGACCCATACGGGGCTTTCGGGGCCGTATGAAGCTGCCAGCCCATCTCTTGGGGGGTGCGGTCGCCTTTGATGTTGTTGCATTTGAGGCAGCAGGCGACCAGGTTCTCCCAGGTGTCTTGCCCTCCCCGCGAGCGCGGGACAACGTGGTCGATGGTGGTAGCGCCGTGGCCGCAGTAAGCACACCGGTTGGAGTCTCGGCGAAGTACCCCACGACGGGAAACTGGAACGGTGCGGGTATGGGGCATGCGCACATAGCGAGAGAGCACAACGACCGTAGGTCGCTGAAACTCGCCCACCACCGTGCGCACTGGGTGGGCCTGATCTGTCTCCAAAATGTGTGCACGCCCATTCATCACTAAGACCAGTGCGCGGCGGTAGCTCACCACGGAAAGCGGTTCGTAACCAGCATTCAAGACGAGGGTGCGCTGGGCCGGATCATTCAACGCCACCTGAGTGGGTCGGTGCAGTAATTGGGTCATGATCCCTCCTCCGGCGTCCGTGTCGAGGACACAAAAAAGGGCACTGTCTTCAGACAGTGCCCAATGGCGTGGTGTGGCAGACACACGAGCGCGCGTGGCCGGTGCCCTACCTGTATCCGAAATTGCGTGCGAGAGTCGCTGACTGCCGGTGCGTCGGGCGTCATAGCTCTCTCCTTCCCGCACTGCTACGGCCGGATACCCCGAGTGTATTGCCCCACCCTCGTGTTTTCGGGTATCGAAACACAGGGCTAGCTCGTGTCCGCTAGGTCGCGACGTAAAGATGGAGTGCGAGGTCGTCTGTGAGGGTGAGCGGCTCGTTGACCTGGAGCGAGCGAATCTGAATCACTCCCGTGCTTTCTCGCTTCGCGGCCACCTGAGAACCTGGAATGATTCCCTTCTCGTGAAGCAGCTTCAACATTCCCGGATCAAATTGGGCGGGCTCGCCGATCCGTCTGAGAAGACCGGTGGTTTCCTCCTGTGACACAAAGTCGGTCAGCCGGATGACTCCGTGGAGAAAGGGTGCCGCCTTAGTTCCGCCAATGAGGTCGAGCCCGGGAATGGGGTTTCCATAGGGGGATTCGGTGGGGTGTCCCAGCATCTCAATGAGTCGCCTCTCAACGGCGTCACTCATCACGTGCTCCCAGCGGCACGCCTCGTCGTGAACGAGCGACCAATCCAGGCCAATCACATCGGCTAAGAGCCTCTCGGCCAGTCGATGCTTTCTCGCTACCGACACTGCTTTGCCCCGCCCCAGTGGAGTAAGCGAGAGAGTGCGGTCAGACTCCACTACGAGCAGACCATCCCGCTCCATCCGGCCGACAGTTTGTGACACCGTGGGGCCCGAGTGTCCAATGCGCTCCGCGATGCGAGCGCGAACCGGAACAATTCCCTCTTCTTCCAAATCTAAGACGGTGCGCAAATACATCTCTGTCGTGTCGACAAGATCCGTCATTAGCTACCCCTCAGACCGGCCACAGTGGGAACAGTTTAGCCGGGGGCCTAGGATTGAGCGGGTGAGCGCAATCACAATTCCAGTGGAACTTCGCCCCCTCGATGGCCGTTTTGGCGCAGGACCCTCCAAAGTTCGTGCCCAGCAAATTGACCATTTGATTGCGTCTCAGGCGCTATTGGGAACGTCCCACCGACAGGCTCCTGTAAAGGATTTGGTCGCTCGGGTGCAATCGGGGTTGGCGCAACTGTTCCGACTGCCCGATGGCTACGAGGTGGTGTTGGGCAATGGTGGTTCCACCGCTCTGTGGGATGCACTCGCGGCCAGCCTGATCAGAACCCGAAGTGCTCATCTGAGTTTTGGCGAGTTTGGTCAGAAATTTGTCGCCAGTGCCACCACGCCATGGCTTGAAGCACCCCATGTTGTGGCAACCGAGCCGGGGACGCGCGGCGTACTCGAAGCAATTCCCGGTGTCGATGTGTACGCCTGGCCTCACAACGAGACGTCCACGGGTGTGTCCGCCGCAGTTTCACGTGTTCCCGGGACCGAAGACGAGGCTCTCACTGTCATTGATGCGACAAGCGCCGCCGGTGGCATCGATTTCGACGTGCGTGAAACCGACGTCTACTATTTCGCGCCACAAAAAAACTTCGCGAGTGATGGTGGGTTGTGGTTTGCCCTGATGTCCCCGGCTGCCATCGAGCGAGTAAGCAAAATTGCGGCGAGTGATCGCTACATCCCCCCGTTTTTGAGCCTTCAGCAGGCGATCGACAACTCTCGGCTGAATCAGACGCTGAACACTCCTGCACTCTCAACCCTGCTGTTGATGGAAGCACAGGTGCAGTGGATGGTGGAGCTCGGCGGCCTCACGGCCTGCGCCGAGCGCACCGGAACTAACTCGTCTCACCTCTACCAGTGGGCTGAAGCTCACCCCTTGCTCTCACCCTTTGTGACAAACCCCGCCGATCGCTCACCCGTGATTGTCACAATTGATGTTGATGAGAGCATCGACGCCACCGCCCTCACCTCCACGCTGCGCGCCAACGGAATTGTCGACACCGAGCCATACCGGAAACTCGGGCGGAACCAGGTGCGCATCGCAACATTTGTCGGCATCGAACACGATGACGTGACGCGCCTTGCCGCGAGCATCGACTACGTGCTCGAACGACTAGCGGACTAGTCTTCGTCGAGATCGACGTGGTCAAACACGTCGTTGGGCTCCTCGGGAATCTCCAGCGCTGAGGGGTCGAGGTCTAATTGATCGATGTCGATGCCATCCAGTGCGTCGTCGATATCAAGGCCGTCGTCGTCATCATCGTCAGCTGAAGTGTCGTCACTCTCGCGCTCCGCTTCCAGGCGCTGATACTCCTCGAGCCGATCAGCCCATGGCACCCAGTCGGGGGCGAGAAGTGCACCCTCACCGGGAAGAAGATGGGTTTCCAGTACCCCTAGTGCACCGCCGTCACCATCGCTGAGGGTAACCACCCAATTCCATCCCGGGTATCCCGGGGTGAGACAGGAGAAGAGAACGGTGTGAACACCGTCCAGCGTCGTCACTGAGTGGAGCTCCCCAATGTGTTCTGTCGGAGCCGCCCCGGCCAAACCCTCCCGAGCAGCCGACACGACCGAGGCTTCGTCGATACTGGGCTTCTTCTTAGCCATCGAACTCGTCAGCGACTCGGCGAAGCATCGTGGCTACTTTCTGCGAATAGTCGCGCTCGGGGTAGCGTCCCCGGCGAAGATCCCCACCGACCTTGTCGAGAACTTTCACCAGGTCCTCCACGATGACCGCCATATCGTCAGCAGCTTTTCGATCGGTGCGCTGCCACTGAGGCTGGTCAATCACCCGAGCGGAGAGTGCCTGGGTGCCTCTCTTGCCTTCGACAACCCCAAAATCCAGCCGCGTACCCGGCTTCACGCGAACACCTTCTGGCAATGCCGAGGCGTGCAGGAACACCTCTTGACCGTCATCGGACTGGATGAAACCGAATCCTTTGTCGTTGTCGTAAAACTTCACTTTGCCAGTAGGCATTTGATGCTCCTTCATGCGGGCGCGAGGCCTGACCCCTCCACAATAGTGCCGGGTTCTGCTCGATAAGCTGGGGGGATGGCTGCCGATACTCCGCCTCCCCCGTCACGGCTTGAACGCGTGCTAGCGACGATGGTCGCGGGAGTTATTGGTTTGTCGGTGTTGTCGTTTGTGGCAATTATTGTGGCGACCTGGAGCGGGTTTGGCCGGGCCGATTTTGGCGCAGGCCTGTGGCCGATCGTGACAATGATTCCCCTCATGGGTCTCCCGTTGGGTTTTGTGTTGATCATTGCGTTACTGGTGGTGAGTACGAGACGTCGCCGTCAAGGTTGGTCTCCGGGTGAGCAGGGCTAGCGCGGCGATCGGCCTGATCGACGCCTTATTCGACTTCTCTCCCCGCGATCTGGCGCAGGTACTTAACCTGCGGGCGATACCTCCCCGCGAAGAGTGGAGCCTCACCGACCTAGCACTCGCACTGTCGTCTGAGGAGTCAGTGTGGCATCACGTGAGCCAACTCACCACCGAGCAGGTGGAGACACTTCGCGAACTTCCCAGTCACGCCAGTAGTTCTGATCACTCGTGGCTTACCCGCACTCTGCTTGCCACCGAGAGCAACGGGCTGCTCGTACTCGATCCCGTGGTCCACCACCTACTCTCCTCGCACCCCCGCGCTGAAACTTCCCCCGGCGCGCGCCCCCCTGAAGAAGCAACAGAGTGGGCAGCGGTCGACGTGCCGGGTGTCTTTGGGTATCTGGAGAAACTGGAAGCCCTAGTTGACTGGTTTTATCGCCACCCGGGAGAAGCGCCAAAAGAATCCGTCATTTCTGCTCAACTCAATTCCCCACCAACTGCGGTGAGTCAGACACTCGAGGGAGCAGTGCACTTAGGCCTCCTGAGCAGAGTCGGGCACGCCGTTTTTCTCACCGGGTTTGCGAGCGCGTGGCTCAATCAGGGCGCGAAAGATAAATGGGCCACGCTGCTCGAGCGCTTTATCTCCCAATTACCGATGTGGTGGCCCGAAAAACTCCCCTCGTCGGTAACCACAGACACCCTCAGAGCCTCCGCAGTCTCACGCTTTCCACTTGTACACACGACTGATGTCCACCGTCTCGAGGTGTACGCCCGGTGGTTGGGCCTGGTCACTGCAGATCGACCAACGGTCATGTCTCAGGCCACCACCGCGGACAGAAGACACGAACTGATTGAAGAACTGGTTCCCGAAGATGTTGAGCAGCTGTACCCCGACGGGCCAGACACCCTGGTGGCTCCCGGGCCGCTGAGCTCAGCGACCACAAAGAAATTGCGCGAGGTGGGGGAATGGCTCTCTGGTGGTTTAGCCCCTCGATTTCGCATCAGCCCCCTCACGATTAATCGTGCTCTGCAGGCGGGTTTGTCAGCCCACGCCATCGTCGACACACTTGAGCAATCGGTGTCGGGGGGAATGTTGGGATCACTCACCGAGATGGTCGATGACACTGCCACTCGGGCGACATCTCTCACGGTGTGGGAGGACGTGATGGGCTCAACAGTGAGGTCGGATGATGAGCTCATCAAACAGCTCGTCCTAGCAGACCGCCGGCTCATGGAAGCGGGGTTCACCGTCTCCGCAGAGGGTGCGATCAGAAGCTCCCTCCCCTCAAGCCAGATTCATGCTCTCTTCGAGCGTGAGGGCTATCCGCATCTCGTGCGCCAAAGCGACGGAAACCTGATGAATTTCGCGGCGTCTCCACATGATGCGGGTTTTTCCACCCCGGCGGTGTGGGATGAGGGTGCAGTGAGCCGATGGCAAGACACGCAGCGGGCGCTCAGGGCCGAGCCCGGTTACTTCGACGCCGCTGTAGAGCTCGCCATCTCCGAACGGGTGCCCATTCGGGTGAGCGTTTTGGTGGATGGCGACACGCACTCGATGGTGATCGAGCCCCACGCGTATCGCAATGGTCGACTGCGCGGGCGTGATCTTCGCTCGGATGTAGAGCGCACCATTCCGGGTTCTCTCGTGGTCGGTTTGAGTTCTTATGCTCCAACCAGCGAGGAGACGTAGACTGGCAGATTGTGGTTGAGACGGGTGCGGCAATTGTCCAAAGTGACAAAACGGTGCTCATCGAGCTGCAACATCCGGGAAGCGATGACGCCCGCCATGACATCGCCATCTTTGCCGAGTTGGAGCGCGCCCCTGAGCACGTTCACACTTACCGCATCACTCGCCTCGCGCTATGGAACGCTGAGGCCGCGGGGCACTCAGTCGATGAGGTCCTAGGGATACTGGAGCGTCACTCACGCTTCCCCATCCCAGAGAACGTGCGGGCCGACATTACCGATGCGTTCACCCGCTGCGGTCGGCTCGACATCACTCGCGACGGAGATGATTTAGTGCTCTCCGGAGATCCCGTCATTCTCGAACAAGTCATCGTGGCAAAAAAGATTGCCCCCCTGATTAAAGGTCCCCACCGCGGCGGCGGTGTTGTCATAGAACCACTTTCTCGGGGGAAAGTGAAGCAAGAACTGCTTTCCTTGGGCTGGCCCGCAACCGACCACGCGGGATACACCGAGGGGGCACCTTTAGATGTCTCTTTGAGCACCAACGGGTTTTCGCTTCGCGACTATCAACTTCGCGCCATCGAGAGATTCGTCCGTCAAGGTTCCGGCGTGGTCTGTCTTCCCTGCGGCGCGGGAAAAACACTTGTTGGGGCCGGGGTCATGGCCGATCTCGATCAGGCGACCCTGATTCTGGTGACCAATACTCTCTCCGCCCATCAGTGGCGGCGGGAATTGCTTGAGCGCACGAGCCTCACCGAGGACCAAATTGGCGAATACTCAGGGTCAGTGAAAGAAATTAGGCCGGTAACGATTGCCACCTATTCGATTGTCACAGCAAAACGTCAGGGAGAGTTTCGGCACATCGGCCTCCTCGGCCACCAACAGTGGGGACTCGTGATTTATGACGAAGTTCACCTCCTTCCCGCACCGGTGTTCCAACTCTCCGCGGAGCTTCAAGCCACCCGGAGGTTGGGTTTGACCGCAACGCTCATTCGTGAGGACGGCCGCGAAGGAGATGTCTTTAGCCTGATTGGGCCGAAGCGGTTTGATGCGGCGTGGAAAGACTTAGAAGCGTCGGGGTATCTCGCTCCCGCCGAATGCATTGAAGTTCGTCTCGAACTCACCGATTCCGAGCGGCTTCACTACGCGACGCTCCCCGATGCCGAGCGCTATCGCTTTGCCTCATCTACTGAGCTGAAAGACGAGGTCGTCGAAAAACTCATCGCGACCAATTCGGGTGAGCGAATTTTGGTGATGGGGATGTATCTCGACCAGTTGGAGCGTGTGTCGAATCGTCTCGGTGTGCCCCTGATTACGGGCGAGACTCCAATGGCTGAGCGCGAAGAGCTACTGCGCGAGTTCCGAGAAGGCGAGAGAGACTGCCTTGTGGTTTCGAAAGTGGCCAACTTCTCGATTGACCTTCCCGAGGCATCGGTGGCAATCCAGATTTCAGGAACCTTTGGTTCCCGCCAAGAAGAAGCCCAACGCCTCGGTCGAATCGTTCGACCGAAGGCTGATGGACGTCAGGCCCGCTTTTACTCATTAGTCACGCGTGACACCGTCGATCAGGACTATGCGCTCAACCGTCAGCGTTTTCTGACCGAGCAGGGTTATTCCTACACGATTGTCCGCGCGAGCGAGCTTCAAAACCGTTAGGACCGCTCCAAAAAAACTTTCAGACTACTTACAGTCAACTGTCAGACAATACTTTCATGGCTGACGGCACAAAAATCCTCGTCGTAGATGATGAACCCAACATCCGCGATCTGCTGACCACCAGCCTGCGCTTTGCAGGCTTTCAAGTGCGCGCGGTGGCAACCGGCGCTCAAACCATTTCCGCCGTGTTAGAAGAAGAGCCCGACCTCATTCTTCTCGACGTCATGTTGCCTGACATCAATGGTTTTGGTGTCACCAAGCGACTGCGCGCCAGTGGTTACACCTGTCCCATCTTGTTCCTCACCGCGAAGGACACCACGGAAGACAAGATTCAAGGTCTTACGGTGGGTGGCGACGACTATGTCACCAAGCCCTTCAGCCTTGACGAAATCGTCGCCCGTATTCGTGCAATTTTGCGCCGCACCAAGCAAGAAGACGACGACGCGGTGCTGAAAGTGGGCGAAATAGAGATGGACCAAGACACTCACGAAGTGAGCGTCAAGGGCGTCGATATCGAGCTCTCCCCCACCGAATTTAAGCTGCTGCGCTATCTGATGCTCAACCCCAATCGGGTGTTGTCGAAAGCTCAGATCCTCGACCACGTGTGGGAGTACGACTTCAACGGAGACGCAGGAATCGTTGAAAGCTACGTGTCATATTTGCGTCGCAAGCTCGACCCGCACACCGAAGAGCCCCTCATCCAAACCAAGCGTGGCTTTGGATACATGCTCAAAACCGGTAAGGCCTAATCTGGCTTAATGCACGAAAGGCTCTCACGGTGGTGGGCGGGTACGTCGCTGCGCACAAAAATCACCGGTGTGATGGTCGTGGTGGTCACCATCGGGTTGATGGTGATCGGTGTGGGTACCGTCATCTCGATTGAGCGGTATCTCATTTCCGATATCGATAACAAGATCGAGTCGGCCTCGGAGACCTTGCCTAACGTGTTAGGAACCAACGACTTCAACTCATTCGATCGGGTGGGCCAAGGGGGACTCTCCAACGAATTCTTCCTCGCGGCGGTCAGTGCCTCGGGTGCTACTTTGGCGAGCAACCTCGCCGAAGGCCACGAAGAGTGGGGCCCTGATGTGTCGAGGCTGGGACTCGGCGCGGTAAGCGAAGCACGGACTCCGTTGACGGTGGACTCGCTGAATGGAGAAACCAGTTGGCGAGTAATGACCTATCGGCTGAATGTCGTGAGCGCGAGTGACGGGCAAACCTTGCCGGCTAGCCTCGTCATCGGAATTGATCTCGCCGAAAGCAGGCGGATTCTCGGCAGCTTTGCCTCCGTCTTTCTCGCCCTGAGCCTCGTCGTGGTGTTGCTGAGCGCTGCCTCTACCCGATTGCTCATCACCTCCACCTTCCGCCCTCTTCGCGAAGTGGAAGAGACCGCAGCCCGGTTCGCCGGCGGGGACTTTTCACAACGGCTCGGTGGGAGTACTCCCAATACCGAGGTGGGCCGCCTCACCCGCTCGCTCAACACAATGCTTTCGCGAATCGACCGGGCATTTTCTGACCGCTCAGACACTATCGACCAGATGCGGCGCTTTATCGCCGACGCCTCCCACGAACTTCGCACGCCCCTAGTTTCGGTCAGAGGGTATGCCGAGCTGTATCGAATGGGGGGTCTGAAGACCAAGAAGGACGTCACACAGGCGATGGAGCGCATCGAAAAGGAGGCGACGAGGATGACCAACCTTGTGACCGACCTCCTCGAACTCGCTCGCCTCGATGAAAACCGGCCGCTCACTATTGCTGACGTCAACATTGCCGATCTCGCGCGAGACGCTGCTCTCGACTCCGGAGCCATTACCCCCGACCGAAAAACATCCTGGTCGCTCGCGGAGGGCACGACTGCGGATGACGTCATCGTCCAAGCCGACGAAGACAAGATGCGGCAGGTAATCTCCAATCTGCTTCAAAACGCCCGACGGTTCTCTCCGAAGGGTTCTCCGATTGAGATTGACGTCACGCGCACCCGCAGGCCGGACCGAGTAATCCTGCGCGTGATCGATCACGGGGAGGGAATTCCGGAACAGATCCGGGAAAAGATTTTTCAACGATTCTGGCGAGCAGATACCTCTCGAGCGCGAGAAACCGGCGGTTCTGGACTAGGTTTGGCCATCGTTCAGTCGATTGTGGCTCGCCACTCAGGAGAAATCAGTGTGTCTGACACTCCCGGTGGTGGTGCAACTATCGCGGTGTCACTCCCGCTTGTCCACATACCCCGAAGCTAAACCCGACTCCAGCGCTCTCGCCGGTGTGAGCCCGGCGCGCTTGGTCATGGGGTGAACTGGGACGCACCTCAAGAAGGAGAGCGCAATGACGACATTTCACGTAAACAGCGAGACCGTATCCCAGGCAGCCCAGGCGGCTCACGCCACGATTGCGCGAGTCCAGGGAGACTTGCAGCAGCTCACCCACTCGCTGCAGTCACTTCACGGTGCGTGGTCTGGTCAGGCGGCCACCGCTTTTCACAGTGTGTTCGCTGAGTGGCGAAGCACGCAGGTGGCCCTGGAGGCGCAGCTGATTCAACTAGCCGAATCTCTAGGGTTCGCCGCCCAACACTATGCCGAACTCGAAATACAAAACACCCGGCTCTTTATGCGCTAGTGCCCGAGAACGAGCGTCTCGCTCTCCGCCCGCGACACACAGGGATAAAACGCCCCTACTTCGTCTTTTTCCTCATCACTCATCACCGAATCTAGATGGGCTGGGATACCGGAGATCACGCGAACCTCACAACTTCCACAAACGCCCCGGCGGCACGAGCCGTTGACCCCAATCCCCGCGCCCTCAAGCCCTTCGAGAATGGTCTGGTTTGTGGGTACGTCAATCACTTGACCGGTCGGCTGCCAGGTGACCTTCACAGGGTGAGCAGTGTGCTCGTCTGAGCGATCTCTCGGGGTGAATCGTTCCAGATGCAGCCGTTCGGCAGGCACGATGGCCTCCAGCTCCTGCAGCAGAGCCTCAGAACCGCAGGCGTAAACATGCGCTTGGGGGTCAATGGCTTTCTTGAGGTCAAGCCGCCCGCCTTGCTCGGATGACACGTGCACCATCAACCTGCTGCCACAGACTTGCTTGAGCTCATCCAGAAAAGCCATTTCCTCTCGCCGGCGACCGAGATACACGAGCTCCCATTCTCTGCTTGCCGGAAGAGACGTCAGCATTGACCTAATCGGCGTAATGCCGATTCCACTGGCAACAAATTGATAGCGACGGTGGGGCCGAAGTGGGAAATTTTGTAGCGGGAAGTCCACTCGAATCTCCGAGCCCTCGCGCAGATTCTGGTGAATCCAACTGCTCCCTCCCCCTTCGCCGTGGGTGTCCAAGACTGCAATGGTGAGAACTCGAGCATCTGCGGGATCGCCACAGAGCGAATACTGGCGCTCCAACCCGTTGCCAAGATGCAGCGTCACGTGAGAACCAGCATCCCAATCAAGTTCAACCGATGAATCCACCGGCGTAAAGGTGAGTTCAACTATGTCGCGTGCGACCTGCCTGCGTGAGGACACTCTGGCCAGAAAGCTGTTGTCGCTCGCCACGGGGGTGGGAGCCACAGACGTCGCAGCCTTAGAGCCGGGCTGGGTGGGAGCATTCATGGAGCGGCGAGTAATTACGATGCGAATAACCACCGCGAGGCTCGTCGCGGTGATCAAAATGATGGACAGCGCGGTGTACCACGGTGCTCCCACATCAGACCCCACCATTCCGGAATGAAGAGCCACAGCAAAGAGGCTTCCGTAACTCAGGTAGTGAATTCCCTTCCATAACTTCTGTGGAAGTCGATCCATGGCAAGCGCGGTTGCCCACACCAACACCATTCCCCACATTCCGAACACACCCATCGCAACACCGAAGGGCTCAAAGGTTGAGCGGAAGGGAATAAGGAGATCCAAGACGGTGAATTCGACAAAGGTGTCGAGATAAAGCGAAGCCATGTGGGTGACGACCATGAGAACCGCAAGGCTCGACAGGAAGCGGTGAACCACTTTCAACCACTCAGGATTATCTGCTCCCCGCAAAATTCGTGTTTTCAGCAGAATGCCCCAGAGCGCCGAGAGGGTGAGCAAGACCCAGGCCACCACTGCGCTGGATCGAGTGATGTACCACCACACTGCGGGTTCAGAAAAATCAAGCATCGAGTTCGGGCCAATCTGAGGATCTCATCCACTGGTTATCGTTCGTAAAAACTCCGGCCTTCATCGACTGCCGTCTCACAAGAGCAAGGAAATCTGCGGGCTTCTTTGTAAAGCCCACCTTCGTCATGACTTCAGCCTGCCAGGCGGTCGGAGCAAGAACAGTGACGGCAAGAGCTGAAGACTCCATGCTGAGTCCTGTCTTTCCGTCAATAAGGTGATGAGTTTCGGCCCCGTCGCTTCGTGTAAAGCGTCGCTTGAGCTGACTCGAAGTGGC
>JBMSHQ010000013.1:0-21279 GCA_049416945.1 Pontimonas sp.
CCCGAAATGGTGAAGTCGTATTCGCTTCCCACTTCGTCAGCGTGGGCGTTCGAAGCGGGTCCCACCGCGAGGAAGAACGCCAGGAGAGTCACGAGTGTGACCACTATCCACTGGGGACGTTTCTGACTGAGGGTTTGTTCGGCACCTCTCACGAGTTCCACACTGCCTCCGTTGATTTTTCTGTCATTGGGCGCAACTCGTGTTGCACATTACGCGTCTACTCTGACGCTGTCTTGTTTCCGCGGTGTCAAATGCGAAACAACAACTGGAGTCATTATGCCTGGTTCTGCAGACCAGGTCGAACCGCTACCATTGGTTCACGGTGCTTGTTCACCGTGATTCGTTGGTATCTGAGGGTCTCGGGGGCGCTGTGGTGGAGTCAAATCCTTTCGAATTTGTCGGTCTGACCTACGACGATGTGATGCTGCTTCCCGCGCACACCGATGTCATTCCCTCCCAGGCTGACACCTCCACCCGCCTCACGAAACGCATCACCATGCACGCTCCCGTCCTTTCTGCGGCCATGGACACGGTCACCGAAACACGGATGGCAATCGCGATGGCCCGTCAGGGCGGAATCGGAGTTCTCCACCGCAACATGTCGATTGATGACCAGGTGGAGTCGGTCGACAAGGTCAAGCGCAGTGAATCCGGAATGGTGACCAACCCCGTGACCACCACTCCCGATGCCACGGTCGCCGAGGTGGACGAGCTGTGTGGCCAGTTCCGCGTCTCAGGCCTTCCCGTGGTCGAGGGCGAAGGAAAGCTCGTCGGAATCATTACAAACCGCGACATGCGCTTTGTCTCCCCCTTTGAGGCAAGCAGCACGCTGGTTCGCGATGTGATGACCAGTGAGGGTCTGGTCACGGCACCTGTAGGTATCAAACCTGAGCAGGCACTCGCGTTGTTTGCCGAACACAAGATTGAAAAGCTGCCCCTAGTCGACGACAAGGGCATCTTGCGGGGTCTCATCACCGTCAAAGACTTCGACAAGTCCGAGCAGTACCCCAACGCCACGAAGGATTCCCAGGGGCGGCTGCGCGTCGCGGCGGCTATTGGTTTCTTTGGGGACGCGTGGGAGCGCGCCTGCGGCCTGCGAGATGCCGGGGTGGATGTGATCGTGGTTGACACGGCTAATGGCGATAGCTCGGGGGTTCTCGACATCATTGGCCGACTCAAGTCCGATGCGTCATTTGCCGAAATCGACGTGATTGGCGGAAACGTTGCGACCCGAGAGGGAGCAGAAGCCCTTATTTCGGCTGGGGCAGACGCGATTAAGGTCGGTGTCGGTCCGGGCTCAATCTGCACCACTCGCGTTGTCGCGGGAGTGGGTGTGCCCCAGGTGACGGCGGTGTGGGAAGCGTCGCGTGCGGCAATTCCTGCGGGAGTGCCGGTGATTGCTGATGGTGGCTTGCAGTACTCGGGTGATATCGCGAAGGCTCTTGTTGCGGGTGCAGACTCGGTCATGCTGGGCTCGTTGCTCGCCGGTACCGACGAGTCGCCCGGCGACCTGGTGTTTGTCGACGGCAAGCAGTTCAAGCACTATCGCGGCATGGGGTCTCTGGGCGCCTTGCAGCGACGGGGAGAAAAGACCTCATATTCACGCGACCGCTATTTCCAAGCGGATGTTCCCAGCGATGAGCAGCTCATCGCGGAGGGCATCGAAGGCCAAGTCCCCTACCGGGGGCCATTGGGCTCTGTTGTGTATCAACTGCTCGGAGGACTCCGTCAGTCAATGTTCTACACAGGCTCGGCGACCATTGCTGAACTTAAGGTGCGCGGGAAATTCGTTCGAATTACTCCGGCTGGTTTGAAGGAATCACACCCGCACGACGTTCACCGCGTGGTGGAGGCTCCCAACTACAAGGGATAGTCCCCCACACCGCTCGGCACTAGGCTATTGGGGTGAATGAGGTCGAAATTGGGCGTGCAAAGCGCGCCCGCCGCGCCTACGGACTAGACGATATTGCGGTCGTCCCGTCTCGCCGCACCCGTGACCCCGAGGATGTTTCGCTCGAGTGGTCCATCGACGCGTTTTCCTTCGGTATTCCCGTCGTCGCTGCGCCGATGGATTCGGTGATGTCGCCCCAGACGGCCATTGCGTTGGGGAAGCTCGGTGGACTGGGGGTATTGAACCTCGAAGGGTTGTGGACACGCTATGAAGACGCTGAGGCAGCACTTCAGAAGGTACAAAAGGTCAAGGAAGAAAACGCCACCGCGTTGCTTCAAGAGCTCTATCGGGAACCCATCAAACCGGAACTGATTCGCGCGCGGCTCGATGAGATTCGGGCGGCAGGGGTCCCCGTGGCTGGTGCTTTGAGCCCGCAACGCACCCAAGAGTTCCACGAAACCGTCCTTGCCAGTGGCGTGGATCTTTTCGTCATTCGCGGCACCACGGTGAGCGCCGAACACGTGAGTGGAAACCGCGAACCGTTGAACCTCAAAGAGTTCATCTACCAACTCGACGTTCCCGTCATCGTCGGAGGTGCCGCGACGTACACGGCGGCGTTGCATTTGATGAGAACCGGCGCTGCGGGAGTGCTCGTTGGTTTCGGAGGAGGGGCCTCATCCCGCACTCGACTCACGCTCGGAATTCAAGCTCCCATGGCGTCTGCCATTTCGGATGTTGCTGCTGCGAGGCGTGATTACCTCGACGAATCGGGTGGACGCTACGTCCATGTCATCGCGGATGGTGGCTTGGGCACGAGCGGCAACATTGTGGCTGCCATTGCGTCTGGTTCGGACGCAGTCATGTTGGGTTCCACCCTTGCTCGGTCTTCGGAAGCGCCGGGTAATGGCTGGCACTGGGGGCCTGAAGCCCACCATGCTCACCTTCCACGGGGAAACCGTGTTCACGTGGGAGTGGTGGGATCCCTGGAAGAAGTGTTGTTTGGGCCCGCCACTAAAGCCGATGGCGTGAGTAATCTCATGGGAGCGCTGCGCCACTCGATGGCAACATGTGGCTACACCGAGGTCAAAGACTTTCAACGCGTTGACGTGGTCGTCCGCGACTAGCCACCCACCCCTCATACAGTTCCGCCCGATATTTTCGACCCAGGGTGATCAAAAAGATGACGTCAGTGTGGGAAGTGGCGAGGCGACCCAAATGGCTCGCTGCGTTGGCTTTTGCCCTCGTGGTCGCTGGGGTGTTTGCGTGGTTGGGCCAGTGGCAGTGGGAACGAAGCGTCGACACGGCGACGGTGATCGATCGCAATACCGAAGAACTCGTCGAGCTCACTGAGGTCGCGACAGCGCAGTCGATCATCACCTCTGACGCGAGCGGCCGAATGGTATGGGTGAGTTGCCAAATGGTGTCCGGTGACGACGTGTGGGTGACTAACCGCCCCAGTGATGCTGGACCTCAGATGTGGCTCGTGCGACATTGCCAACTTGACTCGGGCGAATCTCTCGCGGTGGTGGTGGGATCCGCCGTGGGTGAGAGCGATATTCCTATCGTGACGTCCCCCGCGGTATACGAGGGCCGCTATGTGCCGACAGAGTCTCCTCAGGCGTCCGATTTTGAAAATGGCGAACAATCGACTGTCTCTGTTGCTCAACTTATTAATCAGTGGGACGAACCTGGACCGGTCTTTGGCGGCTACCTCGTGTTGGACCAGGCGCCTGGTGGCCTCGCCACTGTTTCGACGGAACCGCCGTCTAGTGACCGCCAGCTCAACTGGCTCAATATTTTCTACGCGGCCGAATGGGTCATTTTTGCCTTCTTCGCCCTCTACCTGTGGTTCCGTTTAGTCAAGGACGAATGGGAAAAAGAGCTCGAAGAAGCCACAGGAGCCTCCGAATAGGATGGGGGACATGACGAGCGAAGCGACTAGCCGAGGGGTGTCATCAGCGCCACCTGCGGGGCTCGTCGGGGGGCTCAAGTTCTACCGCTTCTCCGCCTATGTCACCGGAATACTTCTCCTGCTTCTCACCGTGGAGATGATTGCTAAGTACGGTTTCGGCACGGAAGTAGAAATGTTTGGCAACAGAGGCCTGGTGGCTTTTGTCCCAGACGGCCAAGTCGAAGCGTTCAACTTTTCTCAAGCGATTCTGATCGCCCACGGCTGGTTCTACGTCGTTTACCTTTTCGCTTCCTTCCGGGTCTGGTCGATGATGCGCTGGCCGTTCTGGCGCTTCCTGTGGCTTGCCTCTGGCGGGCTCTTCCCCTTCCTGTCCTTCTTCATTGAGCACTATGCGACGGAGATCATCCGGCGCCGCCTGGTCGAAACGACCACCTCGTGAGTGCTGAGACACCACGGCCCGTCCTCGTCGTCGACTTCGGAGCCCAATACGCGCAATTGATCGCCCGGCGAGTGAGAGAAGCGGGGGTGTATTCAGAACTTGTTCCGCACACCATTACCGCGCAGGAGGTCTCGAAGAAGAATCCTTTGGCGCTGGTGCTCAGTGGCGGTCCCTCCAGTGTGTACGAAGAGGGGTCACCCGAATTGGACCCCGCAGTGTTTGACCTCGATCTGCCCATCTTCGGCATCTGTTATGGCTTCCAAGTGATGGCCCAAGCCTTGGGTGGGGAAGTCGCAAAGACCGGTCAGAGGGAATACGGGCGGACGATCGCCACCGTGATCAACTCCGATGACCCATTGCTCAAAGGGCAACCACTCTCGCAAACCACCTGGATGAGCCATGGCGACCAAGTTCGCACGGCCCCTCCCGGTTTTGAGGTTCTCGCCCACACAGAGGCGACCCCAGTGGCAGCTTTCGGCCAGCGGGAGACCAAGCGGTATGGCGTTCAGTGGCACCCAGAGGTGCGTCACTCGGAATGGGGTCAGGACGTATTGGAGCACTTCCTTCACGACATCGCCGGTTTGGGTCGGGAGTGGAATTCAGGAAACGTCATTGCCAGCCAAGTGGAGAACATTCGCTCTCAGGTCGGTGACGCGCGGGTTATTTGTGGTCTCTCCGGAGGCGTGGACTCGGCCGTGGCGGCGGCCCTGGTCCATCAAGCCATTGGCGACCAGCTGGTGTGCGTGTTCGTTGACCACGGTCTGTTGCGCTCAGGAGAGCGCGAGCAGGTTGAACGCGATTTTGTCGCCGCGACAGGTGTTCGATTGGTCACTGTCGACGCCGAGGAGAAATTCCTGCGCGAACTTTCCGGGGTGAGTGACCCGGAGGAAAAACGCAAAATCATTGGTCGTGAATTCATTCGCACCTTCGAAGACGCCGCAGCGGAACTGGTCACAGAAGCCCACGAGGACAACGCCGAAGTGAAATTCTTAGTCCAGGGAACCCTCTACCCCGACGTGGTCGAAAGTGGGGGCGGGTCCGGTACTGCCGTGATTAAGTCCCACCACAACGTCGGCGGGTTACCCGACGACCTCGAATTCGAGCTGGTGGAGCCGCTCAAGACCTTATTTAAAGATGAGGTGCGCGCTATCGGACGGGAGCTGGGTCTTCCCGAAGCGATTGTCTCTCGGCACCCGTTCCCCGGCCCGGGGCTGGGAATTCGAATCGTCGGCGAAGTCACAAAGGATCGACTCGAGGTGCTTCGCGCTGCAGATGCGATTGTGCGGGAAGAACTCACTGAGGCCGGCGTTGACCACGACATTTGGCAGTGCCCTGTGGTGCTTCTCGCCGATGTCCGCTCTGTGGGGGTTCAAGGCGATGGTCGCACCTACGGCCACCCGATTGTGTTGCGCCCGGTCTCCAGTGAAGATGCGATGACGGCGGACTGGACGCGCTTAGATCACGAACTTCTCGCTCGCATCTCTAACCGGATTACGAACGAAGTCTCTGAGGTGAACCGCGTGGTGCTCGACATTACGTCGAAGCCGCCCGGCACCATCGAGTGGGAGTAACCGGGCGGCTTCGATTGTGAATTATTCGCCTCTGAGGATGGCGAGGATGCGCAGGATCTCGACATAAAGCCACACCACGGTGACCACGATGCCGAAGGCGGCCTGCCAGCCATAAATCTCCGGCGCGCCCTGGTCGACACCGTTCTTGATGGCTTCGAAGTCCATCACGAGGGAGTAGACCGCGAGCAGCACAATGACGACGCCGAGGATGAGCCCCAGCGGGATTCCCATGAATTCGACACTGCGCAGTCCGAACATGCCGTCGGTGACGCCGAAAATCATCAGACCGAAGTTCACCAGCGAGAAGGCCAGGTAGCCAACCATCCCGACAATGAAGATCTTGGTCAACCGCGGCGATGACCGAAGTGTTCCGTTGAGGAAGAGGAACAGGGTGACACCGACGACAGCGAGTGTTCCAAACACGGCCTGGGTAACAATGCCGTCCCACATCGTGTTGAAGATCCACGAAATACCACCGACGAACAGACCTTGAGCTGCGGCGTAGCTGAGAATCAGTCCTCGCGAGGGCGTCTTTTTGAAAATGTTAACCAGAGCAAGAACAAACCCAGCAATCGCAGCCGGAATCGCCAATATCGGCACCCACCAGCCGATGACGGCGCCGAGGGTAAGGATCCCGAAGCTAATCAGGGTCTTCATGATGGTGTCGTTGTAGCTCATCCGGCCGGTCTCGGCGGGCGTGGCTGAGGGTCGACCGTACATTTCTTGCAACTGGTCGAGCGAGATAGGTTGACGGCCCGTGTCAGTAAAGACTGCGGACCGGCTAAACGCAGGGTTGGACGTCGCCATGGTGGTGCATCACTCCTTGGTTGTTATGGCAGCGAAATAGCTGTCTGTACCAGTGTAATTCGGAGGCTGAGCAATGGCTCGGTGTACGCCCAAGGCTTACTGGATAACTCAGGGCCAGAAAGGGTTTTCTTGCCAAATAATGAACAGCGAGACCCCCGCCACGATGTAGAGCGAAAGCCACAACCAGCCGAGCCCGACTGCCGTCCAGGCGAGGGAAGAGCCCCGTTGGTCACTTTTTCGAATTTGCGCGAGGGCGACGTAGCCAAAAATGACCGCGAGCGGGCTGGCCACCAGGGCGGCGACGAGTGAGACGACAGAGAGAATATTGAGTGATTTGTTTCTCCGATGAGGGCGTGACACTTCCACCGTGGTCGCTTCTAACGTGGGGTCACTCTCGCTCACTCGACCAGGCTAATACTGGCGGGGTGAATCAGAGGTGGACCCTAGACTGAGTGTCCGATGGAACCGTGGAAAACCGCCCTGCTCGAGGGGCTTAACCCTCGACAAGTTGATGCGGTGAGCTACCGTGGCCCGGCCCTCCTCATTGTGGCCGGCGCGGGCTCGGGCAAAACCAGTGTTCTGACCCGCCGAATCGCCTCGCTGATAGCGGGGAAAGAAGCCTGGCCGAGCCAAATTCTCGCGATCACCTTCACCAATAAGGCCGCTGGGGAAATGCGAGAGCGGGTTGAGGGCTTCTTGGGTGAGGCGAGTGAGGGAATGTGGATTTCCACGTTCCATTCCGCGTGCGTGCGCATCCTTCGCACGGAAGCGGAGCGTTTTGGGTACACCAAGGCTTTCACGATTTACGACTCGGGCGACCAACGGGCACTGCTGAAGCGCATCATTCGCGATCGGGGGAGTGACCGCTTGGGCCTTACCCCCGCCAATGTCTCCAGCAAAATGTCACGACTGAAAAATGAGCTCGTCGATGTCGATGGCTACCGCTCACGGGTGAACGAGAGTGACCCTAATGACATGGAGTTCTTTCAGGTATGGGGTGAGTACCAGGCCGAGTTGGCGCGCTCTCAGGCGTTTGATTTCGATGACCTCATTGTTCACACCGTGCATCTCTTCCGAGTGTTCCCCGAGGTGGCAGCGGTGTATCGCCGAAGGTTCCGCCATGTCTTGATTGATGAGTACCAGGACACGAACCACGCGCAGTACGCACTGATTCGCGAATTAACTAAACCCGTTCCTCCGGAGCTGGTGCCAGAAGGGGCCTCTGAGGAGCAAAAACGCGAAGGCATCAGTGCGCCAACTCTCACTGTCGTGGGTGATTCAGATCAGTCGATTTATGCCTTCCGAGGTGCCGATATTCGCAACATCATCGAGTTCGAGCGAGATTTTCCCGGCGCGGAAGTGGTGCTGCTGGAGCAGAACTATCGGTCGAAGCAAAACATTTTGGATGCGGCCAATGCCGTGATTTCCCACAACTTTGACCGCAAAGCCAAGAACCTCTTTAGTGAGCGGGGCGCCGGTGACCCCATCGTCGGCTTCACGGGCTATAGCCAACACGATGAGGCCCAGTTTGTGGCCGACGAGGTCGTGCGACAGATCGACGAAGGCCACCGGTATCAAGACATTGCGGTGTTTTATCGCACCAACGCGCAAACCCGTGCGTTGGAAGAAGTGTTCATCCGAAGCGCCATCCCCTATCGGGTGATTGGTGGCACCAAGTTCTACGAGCGACTCGAAGTGAAAGACATGCTGGCCTATTTGCAGGCCATCGCGAATCCGGCTGACACTTTGGCCCTTCGGCGAATCCTCAACACCCCGAAGCGCGGGATTGGGCCGGCCACCGAATCAGCCCTGGTCGCCCACGCCGACCACAACGGCATCACCCTTTCGGCCGCACTGGCCGAAGTGGAGCAGCTGGGGCTGGGGCCGAAAGTCACCAAAGCCATCGCGGAGCTCAACGGGCTGTTGGTGGAGCTACGCTCCACACTCGATCGGGCGAGTGCAGCGGACACCCTCAAAGCTGTCGTGGAGCGCACCGGCTATAAGGAGCTTCTTCTGCGCTCTGGCAACCCTCAAGAGGAAGCCCGAGCCGAAAACGTTGATGAGTTGATTCAGGTCGCCATCGAGTTCTCTCGAGGAAACCAAGACGCCGGACTGGTCGAATTCTTGACTGAGGTTTCTCTTGTGGCGGCGGCCGACGAGCTTGATGATTCGCAGGGAACGGTGTCGTTGATGACATTGCACACTGCCAAGGGACTTGAGTTTGACGTGGTTTTCATTACGGGAGTGGAAGAGGAACTGTTGCCTCACCGGATGAGCGCTGCTGAGCCAGGAGGATTGGCTGAGGAGCGTCGACTCTTTTACGTGGGCATGACGCGGGCAAAGGAAAAGCTCTATCTTTCCCTCGCGATGAGTCGGATGACCTACACCGGCGAACCGCTGGTGTGTGCCCCCAGTAGGTTCCTCCAAGAAATCCCCGCCGACCTCATCCTTTGGAAAGAGTCGGGCTTGGGAGCACAAGCTCTGGAGCGCCCCCGACGTTCCCTGGAGCGAGAGACAGCCTCGCTGCCGCAGGCTCCTCGGAAGAAAAACACCCAGTGGTCAAACAGAGTGGATGTGGTGCCGCGCGACAATTCGGGTTTGGAGCTCGCCGTGGGCGATCGAATCGTTCACGATGACTTTGGCGAAGGCTCGGTAGTGGCACTCACGGGGGAGGGTCCAAAGCGAGTGGCAGAGGTTACTTTTGACCAGGTGGGAAAGAAGCGGCTGCTTGTCAAAATTGCCCCCATTTCACGTGTGGGATAGTGACGCCGCGAAAAATCTCTTCACATAAAGTGACTAGGCTTGGAGCGTCTAAACCGTCGCGTGGTGTTGATGCCGCGACGATGCTAATCACCTTGTGAGAGGGATTTTCCCAGTGGATTTATTTGAGTATCAAGCTCGCGACATGTTTGAAGCGCACGGGGTTCCCGTGCTCGCCGGCAAGATTGCCGACACCCCTGATGAGGTCTTCCAGGCCGCAAGCGACATGGGTGGCGTGACGGTTGTCAAAGCCCAGGTGAAGACCGGAGGTCGGGGCAAAGCCGGTGGCGTGAAAGTGGCGAAGACCCCAGAGGAGGCAAAGGCTGCGGCCGAGGCCATCCTGGGCCTCGACATTAAAGGCCACATTGTCCGTCGAGTGATGGTGGCCGCAGGCGCCCAGATTGCCCAAGAGTTCTATTTCTCGGTTCTGCTCGACCGGGCCAATCGTTCCTACCTTGCGCTGTGTAGCTACGAAGGCGGTATGGAAATCGAGCAGCTAGCTGAGGAGCGCCCCGATGCTCTCGCTCGAGTCGAGGTCAACCCAATTGACGGCATCGACCTCGATAAGGCCAAAGAGATTGCCGTCGCCGCGAAGTTCCCCGCAGAGCTCATTGACAAGGTGGCTCCGGTCATGGTCAAGCTTTACGAGGTATTCGAAAAGGAAGACGCCACCCTGGTTGAAGTAAACCCGTTGGTGTTGACCGAATCGGGCGACATCATTGCGCTCGATGGAAAAGTCACCCTCGATGAGAACGCCGCATTCCGCCAAGAACACCACGAGGCGCTCGCTGACAAGGCCTCAGCCGACCCGTTGGAAGAAAAAGCTAAGGCTCACGACCTCAACTACGTGAAGCTCGATGGTTCGGTGGGAGTCATTGGTAACGGAGCAGGGCTGGTCATGTCCACCCTCGACGTCGTTGCCTATGCCGGTGAGGAATTTGGCGGCCAGAAGCCGGCAAACTTCCTTGATATCGGTGGCGGGGCTTCAGCAGAAGTGATGGCAGCTGGGTTGGATGTCATCTTGGGCGACCCCCAGGTCAAGTCTGTTTTTGTCAACGTCTTCGGGGGCATTACTGCCTGCGACAAGGTCGCCAACGGAATTGTTCAGGCCCTGGAGATTTTGGGCGATCAAGCGAGCAAGCCCCTGGTCGTGCGCCTCGATGGCAACAGTGTTGAAGAGGGTCGTCGCATCCTCGAACAAGCAGGACACCCGCTGGTTGAACTCGCCGGCACGATGGACGAGGGAGCGAAGCGCGCAGCTGAGCTCGCCGCAAAGTAGGGATCAGAACTATGGCAATTTTTCTCGATAAGAACTCGAAGGTCATCGTCCAGGGAATCACCGGTGGTGAGGGCTCTAAGCACACCGCACTGATGCTGGCCTCGGGGACCCAGGTGGTCGGTGGCGTGAATGCCCGCAAGGCAGGTACGACGGTCACGCACGGCGATGTCACCTTGCCCGTATTTGGCACGGTCGCCGAAGCGATGGCAGAAACGGGAGCCGACGTGTCGGTCGTCTTCGTTCCGCCGGCGTTCGCAAAGGGTGCCGTGATGGAGGCCATCGACGCAGAAATGCCGTTAGTGGTGGTCATCACCGAGGGAATTCCGGTTCACGACACCGCAGAGTTCTTCGCTTACTCGCAGAAAAAGGGAACCAGCCGACTGATTGGCCCCAACTGTCCCGGAATCATCACCCCGGGAGAGGCGCTCGCGGGCATTACCCCCGCAACCATTACCGGTCCCGGTCCGATCGGTTTGGTCTCGAAGTCGGGCACCTTGACCTATCAAATGATGTTTGAGTTGCGCGACATTGGGTTCTCTACCGCCATCGGTATTGGGGGAGATCCGATTGTGGGCACCACCCACATCGACGCCTTAGCCGCTTTCGAAGCTGACCCCCACACCAAAGCGATTGTGATGATTGGTGAAATCGGAGGCGACGCCGAAGAGCGTGCGGCCGACTACATCCGGGCCAACGTCACCAAGCCTGTTGTGGGTTACGTCGCAGGTTTCACTGCGCCCGAAGGAAAGACCATGGGTCACGCGGGAGCCATCGTCTCCGGTTCGGCCGGCACGGCGCAGGCCAAAAAGGATGCTCTTGAAGCCGCTGGTGTGAAGGTGGGTAAGACCCCGAGTGAGACCGCGCGACTGATGCGCGAGATCATCGAAGCACTCTAAGTCCCCGCGTCACACCGCGTCGAAGTCGGCCCTTGAGGTTAGGCTCAAGACGCCATGAATGCCAGGCTCGCCGCGCTCCTCACCGCCCTCGAAACCCTTGTGGTGGTGGGTATTGGAGTGGGAATCTTGTTTGCCCCGCTCAGTCTGGTGTGGGCTTTGGATGACCAGTTCTCCACTGATCTGTTGGTGTATTGGCGAGCGTCCGCAGATTTCTGGATGCTGGGCCACGGGGTGCCCATCACGGTGTCACTAAATGATTCCGTTGCCCAGAGTCTGGGGCTTGCAACGAGCCAACAGGACTTTCTGTTGTCTGCTGCACCGTTAGGGCCCGCAGTCTTCACTCTGTGGTGGGGCTTTCGTATGGGTCGGCGCGACCTCATGATCGACTACCCGGTCGTGGTGTGGCTTGTCGGAATTGTCACACTCGCGGGCTTGAGCTACGGAATTCACGCCAGTGCTCAGCACCCAATGGCTACGGCAGACGTGGTCGAGGCGACACTTCGCCCTTCTCTCTTTCTTGCGACGGGATTATTGATTGCGTCATGGACATCCAAGTGGTCACAGGGTAGACAGTGGCTCCAGTCGGTGATGAGTCCGCGGTCGTGGCAGGTGATGACGGCCGGAGTGAAAGCGGGCTTGGGCTCAGCAGCACTGCTTTTCGGTGTCGCCGCAACAGTATTTGCCGGCATGCTGCTCTTTTCCTACGCCACTGTGGTGGCGCTGTTTGAGTCATTGGGTCCCAGCCTTATCGGCTTGATGGTGTTGTTTGTGGGACAACTCGCCTTTGTCCCCAGCTTGGCAACATTTGTTGCCTCGTGGTTGGTGGGACCAGGATTTTCTCTTGGATCTGCCGCCGAGTTTTCGGCGCTAGGAACAGATATCCAAGCACTCCCGGCACTACCCATTTTGGGGGCGCTACCCACGAACCCCGATTCCATCGGATTCACTATCGTCGCGATACCCGTGCTTTCGGCCGTAGTGGCAGGAGCATTGGCAGAGCGTGAATTCCGCACTCGAACCAAGTCATCTCAACCTGCCCAGGGTGTCATCTCGGTGGTTGGATCAGCTCTCATCGCAACAGGCATCGGGCTCTTGATTGTGGTGATACCCACCTCTCTCGCTAGTGGAGCGTTGGGGCCCGGTCGCTTCCAGACCGTGGGTGTTGACGTTCAGTCACTTGCCCTGTGGTGGTCAATTGAATTGTTCGTAGGGACTGTGTTGGGCATGGCACTAGCGAAGGCGGTGCGGTGGATCAGAGCACAAGAGCAACAGGTTGGGGTTTCCGCCGCTCGGTAGGCTGGGTGGGTGACTGCCCGACTCGTTGTGCTCATCTCTGGCACTGGTTCGAACGCAGCCGATCTTCTCACTCGTCTGACTGATCCGGATAATGGTGTCGATGGGACAGTGGTCGCGATGGGGTCCGACCTCGACGCCCCCGGGCTTCGCTTCGCCACCGAGCGCGACATTCCTACGTTCGTGGTTCCCTTAGAACGGGGAGCACAGCGCGAAGAGTGGGGAGAGCGCCTCATCACCGCCATCGACGCGCACTCGCCTGACCTGGTCATTTTGAGCGGCTTCATGCGTTTATTGCCCGCTAATGTCGTGGCCCATTATTCGCCCAATCTGTGGAACACCCACCCTGCTTACCTTCCTGAGTTCCCCGGAGCTCACGCCGTGGCAGACGCGATGGCGGCGGGTGTCACCGAGACCGGCGCATCGGTAATCGCTGTCGATGAGGGGGTCGACACCGGCGAGATTCTCGCCCAAAGGCGGGTTTCGATTGTCCCCGGCGACACCGAAGAGTCAGTTCACGAGCGCATTAAGGCTGTCGAGCGAGAGCTTCTATTTCAGCTCGTCCGCGAATTTTGTGACCAGCACCATGCGAAAGAATCGTCCCATGCCTAATCGAACAACAGTGTCCCGAGCGCTGATAAGCGTCAGTGACAAGACGGGCTTAGTCGAATTGGGTGGCGCCCTGCGCGAGCTGGGTGTCACTATCGTGTCGACGGGGTCAACGGCAGCTACCTTGCGCGACGCCGGGGTTGAGGTCACAGATGTCGCGACAGTGACGGGTTTTCAGGAGGCGCTCGATGGCCGAGTGAAAACACTTCACCCATCAATTCACGGCGGCATTTTGGCCGATCGCCGGCTGGAGAGCCACCGTAACCAGCTACAGCAGCTCGGCATCGATCCGTTTGATCTGGTTGTGGTGAACCTTTATCCCTTCGAGGCGACCGTCGCTCGTGGTGCAGGGTTTGAGGAATCGATTGAAAATATCGACATCGGCGGGCCGGCAATGGTGAGGGCAGCAGCAAAAAATCACGCCTCGGTGGGCATCGTGGTAGACCCGGCCGATTACTCTGATGTGCTCGCAGAACTCAGAGAGGGTGGGCTCGAGGAGCCCACGCGCAGTCGTCTCGCCGCGAAGGCCTTCGCACACACCGCTCAGTACGACGGACTCGTCGCCGGCTGGATGGCTACTCAGCTCGGTACAACGGGGGTGAATGACGGAGTCCAATTAGTTGCGAGGCCGCTGTCCTCTCTTCGATACGGCGAGAACGCCCACCAACAGGCGGCTCTGTATGAGCGCCCCGGAGCACCGATGGGTCTCGCCCAAGCGCGTGTATTACAGGGCAAGGAGATGTCGTTCAATAACTATCTCGACGCCAACGCCGCACTCCTCGCCGCCTTCGACCACGAGGGCCCCGCCGTGGCCATCATCAAACATCAAAACCCCTGCGGTATTGCCACCGGCCCGACGCTGCTCGAGGCCTACCGATCTGCTCACGAGTGCGACCCCGTATCGGCGTTTGGTGGGGTGATCGCCCTTAACCGCGAGTTGGACGATGAGACCGCTGACGCCATTTCACAGGTGTTCACCGAGGTGATTGTGGCTCCCGCAGTGACAGAGGGCGCTCGCGAGGTGCTCGCCACAAAGAAGAACCTGCGGTTGGTCGTCCTTCCCGAGGGTTTCGAGCTGGAAGAGCGTGACTTTCGGATGATTTCAGGTGGACTGTTGGTTCAACAGCGTGATGCTGACTTTGCCCCGGCATCAGGCTGGGAGTTAGTCGCAGGAAAGCCAGCGGATGCTGCGACCCTGGAGTCGCTCGAGTTTGCGTGGCGCGCGGTGAAGTCAGTGAAGTCAAACGCCATATTGCTGGCCCAGGGCACTGCGAGCGTCGGTATTGGAATGGGCCAGGTCAATCGGGTGGACTCGTGTCATCTGGCAGTGAGTCGCGCGGGGGAGCGCGCTCAAGGTGCGGAGGCGGCGTCCGATGCTTTTTTCCCTTTTGCCGACGGACTTCAGATTCTCCTTGACGGCGGGGTCCGCGCCGTGGTTCAACCGGGCGGATCCGTGCGTGATGACGAGGTAATTGCTGCCGCAAAGGCTGCGGGAATCACTCTCTATCTCACGGGAGAGCGACACTTTCTTCATTAGTCGCCCAGCGACAGCGCTCCAATGCGGTCGCCGTACGCGGTGTCACCGATGTCCACAAAACCGAGGTGGTGGAAAAACTCACCTGGCCCCTCTTGGCCCGGCGTCCACATCACAGTGAGTTTGTCGCACTGCTGTCGCTTCGCTTCGTCGATGACGGCGTTAACGGCAAATCGACCCACTCCGGCTCCTTGGTGCGTACCGGCAACAGTGATTCTCCAAATGCAGCAGCGCAGTTCTTCCTGCGGGTGGCTGGGGTCGCAATAGGCGCGTACAAAACCGACCACTTCGTCACCCAGTTTGATAACACGAGCCCAGGCTTTGGTGGGGTCGATGCCGGGTTCCTCTTGGGTGTAGGTCGTGGGGGTAGCGAACGCTTCTTGACCGGGGCGCAACTCGAGACTATTCGCCGCGACAGCATTCGCGGCGGAGAGTTCTTCGAGGTGCAAATCAGTCATCTCTTCCACATTAGGCGCTACCGGGGTCGCGCGGGAAGATATCTCAACGTGAAGATAAATTGAATTTTCGGTTACACTGGCGGGTGGGCAATCGCTCGTTCATGCTCGATTAGAGGGGTAAGACGTGGAAAAAATCAAGGTTGACGGTGTCGTAGTCGAACTCGACGGCGACGAAATGACACGGATCATCTGGCAATTCATCAAAGAACGCCTGATTCATCCCTACCTCGACCTCACATTGGAGTACTACGACCTCGGTATCGAGAAGCGTGACGAAACCGACGACCAGATCACGGTTGACGCTGCTCACGCCATCATCAAGCACGGGGTGGGCGTGAAGTGCGCGACGATTACCCCCGATGAAGCCCGGGTCAAGGAATTTGGCCTCAAGAAAATGTGGCGCAGCCCCAACGGCACCATCCGCAACATCATCGGTGGCGTGATTTTCCGCGAGCCGATCATCATCTCGAACATTCCGCGGCTAGTTCCGGGCTGGAACAAGCCCATCATCGTGGGCCGTCACGCCTTTGGTGACCAGTACCGCGCAACTGACTTCGTCTTTGATGGCCCAGGTACCCTCACCATCGGCTTCCAGCCCCAGGATGGTTCTGAGGCGCAAAGCTTCGAGGTGTTCCAAGCCCCGGGTTCGGGTGTGGCCATGGCGATGTACAACCTCGACGAGTCGATCCGCGACTTCGCACGTGCCTCGATGAACTACGGTCTCTCGCGCGGTTACCCCGTCTACCTCTCCACGAAGAACACCATTCTCAAGGCCTACGACGGTCGTTTTAAGGACCTCTTCCAAGAAATCTTCGACTCCGAGTTCAAAGACAAGTTCGAGAAGGCGGGCATCACCTACGAACACCGGCTGATTGATGACATGGTCGCAAGTGCTCTCAAGTGGGAGGGTGGCTACGTCTGGGCTACGAAGAACTACGACGGCGACGTCCAGAGCGATACCGTGGCGCAGGGCTTTGGTTCCTTGGGGTTGATGACCAGTGTGTTGACCTCTCCCGATGGCAAAATCGTCGAGGCTGAGGCCGCCCACGGCACCGTGACTCGTCACTACCGCGAACACCAGGCGGGTCGCCCCACCTCGACCAACCCAATCGCCTCGATTTACGCCTGGACGCGTGGATTGGTCCACCGCGGAAAGCTCGATGGAAACCAGGCGCTGATTGATTTCGCCAACA
This sequence comes from Pontimonas sp., assembly GCA_049416945.1. Classification (GTDB taxonomy): domain Bacteria; phylum Actinomycetota; class Actinomycetes; order Actinomycetales; family Microbacteriaceae; genus Pontimonas. The sequence continues at coordinate 16,643 of JBMSHQ010000013.1, forward strand.
CCCTTGAGCAGGTCGTCGTCGAGACCGTGGAGTCCGGTCAAATGACCAAGGACCTGGCACTCCTCGTCGGCCCTGACCAGGCCTGGTTGACCACCGAGGACTTCCTCGCCGCCCTCGATCAGAATCTCCAAACCAAGCTCGCGGGCTAATTGCCAAAAATACCCCTAGGGGTATACACTGGTGCCATCGACGAACACGTCGAATAGTTCTAACCAGAGGAGAAAGTTCGTGTGCAGTGCTGTGCGGTGTAACCGTTGCGGAAAAGTGACCTGGAGTGGCTGCGGCCAACACATCGAAGAGGCACTGAGCCCCTTCGCCCCCGAAGAGCTCTGCAGCTGCGGATAGTCGGCCACGACTTCCCCTTCTGAGGGGCGCGAGCTCCTCACCCAACAACTCCACGAATCCCTCGACGCGCTCAATCGCGCAGCGTCGGGGGATTCGCTGTGCACGCTCAGTGGTGACCGCGTTGAGGCGGCGAAATACCTCGAGGGCCAGGTAATTGCAATCAAAAATGTCCTCAAGCGCAGCGAGCAAGGCCCCTCCCTCGAACTGGAGGAAGTCCTCTACGACGCCAAACGGGAGTGGAATGATCGCAACCCCGAAGGGTTTTCCGACGCACCCTCGTGGGTGTCCTATCGCCTTGGAGGCCTCGACGCCTTTGCCACGATCAAGGCGCTGATTAGCGGAAGATAATCGTGCGAATCCCATCCAACAGGATGCGATGTTCTGCGCACCAGCCCACCGCTTGGGCTAACGTGCGGGATTCTTCGTCCTGACCCACCCGCACCAGCTCTGACACCGATTGGGAGTGGTCCACCCGCACCACGTTTTGTTCAATGATGGGTCCCTCATCGAGGTCTTCCGTCACGAAGTGAGCGGTCGCTCCAATCAGCTTCACACCTCGTTCGTGAGCCTGGCGATAGGGGTTCGCGCCCTTGAATCCGGGCAGGAAAGAGTGGTGGATATTAATCACGCGGCCGGAGAGCTTCTCACATAGGTCGGGAGAGAGGACCTGCATGTAGCGGGCGAGCACCACCAGCTCGATCTGATGGTGTTCGACCACTTCCAGCACACGCTTTTCAAATGCACTCTTCTCTGAGGCATTAGTGACCGGCATCCACTCGAAAGGAACGTCGAAGAACTCTGCGGTGGACTCCAGAGTGGGGTGGTTGGCCATGACCAGGGGAATGTCAATAGGCAGGTGGCCATCGCGCTGCTTGCTCAAGAGATCCACCACGCAGTGCTTTGCACTCGAGCCCAGAATCAATGTCCGTAGTGGCTTTCCCACTTCTGTTACGGAGTGTTCCATGGCGTATTTCTCAACCACGGGGAGCAATGCGCTTTCGAGAGCCTGCGCACCGAGGGCCGTCTCCACTTGCAGTCGCATGAAAAATCGACCCGTGTCGTCGCTGGAAAACTGCTGCGATTCAGTGATGTTTCCCTGGGCGCTCACTACGGCACCACTGATGGCATGAACGATTCCCGGTTGGTCGTCACAGATCAGCGTGACGATGAGGTGGGACGCGTCAGACACCCTCATAGCTTAGGTCCCCGCTCGTCTCCCAGACGCGGGCCCTCTCTCTCGATAGACTTTCTCCATCGCGACTGGCGTAGGGATGGGTCACCATCGGGGAGCGAAAGAGGTAGAGGCCGAGCGCCTGGGCACCTACCGAATAACAAGACCGTGAGGTCTGACACACCGTAGCCAGAAGGAGACCACGTGAGTTCCGCCCGTTCCGCATCGTTTACTGCCCCGCTCTCAGAGGTCGACCCGGAAATCGCCGAAGTTCTCGAAAACGAGCGCGGCCGCCAGGAGAACACCCTGGAGATGATTGCCAGTGAAAACTTCGTTCCGTTTTCGATTCTCGAAGCTCAGGGAAGCGTCCTCACGAACAAATACGCGGAAGGCTATCCGGGCAAGCGTTATTACGGTGGCTGTGAGTTCGTGGACGTGGCAGAAAACCTGGCCATCGAGCGAGCCAAGAAGCTCTTCGGCGCAGCCTATGCCAACGTGCAGCCCCACTCGGGCGCCACGGCAAATGCGGCGGTCCTGCACGCTATCGCAGCGCCCGGCGACACCATCCTCGGTCTTGAACTCGCGCACGGTGGTCACCTCACACACGGAATGAAGATCAACTTCTCCGGCAAGGTGTATCAAGCGGCTGCCTACGGCGTGGACAAGGACAGCTTCCTCATCGACATGGATCACGTGCGTGATCAAGCAAAGGAGCACAAGCCGAAGGTGCTCATCGCCGGGTGGTCCGCCTATCCGCGCCACTTGGACTTTGCCGCATTCCGAGAGATTGCCGATGAAGTGGGCGCCACCCTGTGGGTTGACATGGCGCACTTCGCTGGATTGGTCGCTGCGGGTCTACACCCTTCCCCCATTCCCTACGCTGACGTGGTCTCTACCACTGTTCACAAGACCCTCGGTGGACCTCGTTCGGGCCTGATTCTGAGTCGGCACGAGGAGTTGGGGAAGAAACTGAATTCCGCCGTGTTCCCCGGTCAACAGGGTGGTCCGCTGATGCACGTCATCGCCGCAAAAGCCACCGCGTTCAAAATCGCCATGGAGCCAGAGTTTAAGGAGCGCCAGCAGCGCACCATTGATGGCGCACAAATCTTGACTAATCGCCTCACCAGCGACGACTCCAAAGCTGCGGGCGTCGACGTTCTCACCGGTGGCACCGACGTGCACTTGGCGCTGGTTGACCTGCGCACCTCAGAATTCACGGGTCAGGACGCAGAAGATCGCCTCCACGAAGCGGGAATTACGGTCAACCGCAACGCCGTCCCCTTCGACCCCCGCCCTCCGATGGTCACCTCCGGCGTGCGAATTGGTACGTCGGCACTCGCCACGAGAGGATTCGGAGCCGACGAATTCACGGAAGTGGCGGACATCATCGCTCAGACCCTGATGCCCGGTTCTGACCTAGCGGCCCAGGCTCAGCGCGTGAGCGCGTTGACTGAGAAGTTCCCGCTGTACAAGGAACTGGGGTAGTGGCCGCCCAGATTCTTGACGGGACGGCGACCGCCCGCTCCATTAAAGAGGAGTTGAGGCAACGGGTTAGAGCTCTAAGCGAGCAAGGCATTGTCCCCGGCTTAGCAACGGTATTGGTCGGAGATGACCCCGGGTCGCGGTGGTATGTCGCAGGCAAACACCGAGACTGTGCCGAGGTGGGAATAAAGTCCATTCGCGAAGACCTCTCCGCTGACATCTCTGAGGATGAGCTGTTGGCGGTAATTGACCGGCTCAATCAGGCCTCTGATGTGACGGGATACATCGTTCAACTTCCGTTGCCCCCGCATATTTCAGTTGACCGAGTCTTAGAGAGAATCGACCCCAAAAAGGACGCGGATGGCCTTCACCCGACCAACCTCGGTCGGCTGGTGTCTCGGGTCTCTGGCGATATTGACTCTCCGCTGCCGTGTACCCCGCGGGCCGTCATTGAGCTAATCAATCGCCACGGTGAAAGCCTGGCAGGAAAACACGTAGTCGTCGTGGGTCGTGGCGTCACGGTCGGGCGCTCGATTGGTCTGCTTCTGACCCGCCGTGGGATAGATGCCACGGTCACCCTGACGCACTCGCGTACCCCAAATCTTCACGACCACTTGATCCGGGCGGACGTGATTGTGGCGGCTGCGGGAGTGCCTCACATTGTGGGTGTTGATGACGTCAAACCAGGGGCAATCGTTCTGGATGTGGGTGTTTCTCGTCAAAGAAATGGCGACACTGGGCGCGACGAAATTGTGGGAGATGTTGACCCTGAGGTCGCGTCGGAAGCGTCCTGGGTATCTCCTAACCCCGGTGGCGTCGGGCCGATGACACGGGCACTCTTGCTCGCTAATGTGGTCGAAATGGCAGAGCGGCAGGCAGGGCACACTCGTGGCTAAGTTGTATTTCCGATACGGGGCAATGAACTCCGGAAAGTCGACCGCGCTGTTACAAGCAGCCCACAACTACGAGGAACGCGGACAGCGCGTGGTGTTATTGAAGCCACGGGTAGACACCAAAGGTCACGACCGAATCGTCTCGCGACTGGGGGTTGAGCGCACCGTCGACGTGGTCGTGGAATCCACTGACAACATGGTGGCCATCGTCGCTGAGCAAATTGATCGAGTCCAACGTGAATTTGGAGAACCACTCGCTTGTGTCTTGGTCGACGAATCGCAATTCCTCACCCCGCAGCAAGTCGATGACTTGTTTGTCGTGGCGGTTCAGGTGAATGTGCCGGTGCTGGCCTATGGCATTCGCACTGATTTTCAAACCGTTGCATTTCCTGGGAGCAGGCGCCTGTTAGAGATTGCCCATTCGTTGGAAGAGCTCAAAACGATTTGTCGCTGTGGGCGCAAAGCTCTCTTCAACGGGCGCAAAGTCGATGGCACGTTTGTTTTCGATGGAGCTCAGGTTGCCATCGATGGGCACGACGTGACCTACGAGTCGCTGTGCGGCGAGTGCTACCTGCGCGAAAGTGGCGGACGCCTCGCTAGTGGCTACCCGACGGGCACCTCACCCGTCATCTCCGAACCGCAAGGGCCCGATCCAGACTTTAGCTAGTGGTCGGGGTGACAGGATTTGAACCTGCGACCTCGTCGTCCCGAACGACGCGCGCTACCAAGCTGCGCCACACCCCGTG
>JBMSHQ010000014.1:0-20821 GCA_049416945.1 Pontimonas sp.
TTAGTGCAACGCAATAGCCGCAATGAGCGCAGTTTGTCCGCCCAGAGTAGGAAGGATTGCGTCGGGGCGTTCCTTTTCAATGATGGCTTCGATCACATCAGGCTGAATGGGTTCGATGTAGGTAGCGTCCGCAAAACCGGGGTCCGTCATGATGGTGGCCGGGTTGGAGTTCACCAACACCACCCGGACACCCTCCTCCTTGAGAACCCGGCAGGCTTGGGTCCCGGAATAGTCAAACTCCGCTGCTTGCCCGATGACAATCGGGCCCGACCCGATGACGAGCACAGTATTGATGTCATCGCGCTTAGGCATTCGAGTCTCCCCCCGCGCGAGTGTTGCCTCTTCGCGTCACCACCATGTCGCGGAAACGGTCGAAGAGATAGGTCGAGTCGTGGGGCCCGGCGGCGGCTTCCGGGTGATACTGCACCGAGAAGGCAGGGCGATCGAGAGCACGAAGACCCTCCACGACGTTGTCATTCAGGCTGATGTGGCTCACTTCCACACGCCCGTAGCCGTGGGGCGAGTCCACGACACCCTCACGGGGCGCGTCGACGGCGAATCCGTGGTTCTGCGCGGTGATTTCAACCCGTCCCGTTTCTCGGTCTTTCACCGGCTGATTGATGCCGCGGTGGCCATATTTCAGTTTGTAGGTGTCGAAGCCCAGCGCGCGCCCCAACAGCTGGTTTCCGAAGCAAATACCGAAGAAAGGCAACTCCCGATCCAATGTTTCTCGCAGAATGGCGACGTGGCGGTCGCTTGCCGCGGGATCTCCGGGGCCGTTGGAGTAGAAGACGGCGACGGGCTCAATTTCTTCGATCTGTTCCCAACTGCACGACTCCGGAAGGATGTGAACGTCAAAGCCGCGGGCGGCGAGGTGGTGCACCGTGGATTCTTTGATCCCGAGGTCGATTACCGCGAGAGATCCGATGGACTCGCCCACAGCGGGAACCACCCGCACCGACTCGACTGAGACCTCCGCGGAAAGGTTTCGCCCTGCCATCTGAGGACCCTCTACAACCCGCTTTAACTGGTCTGTGGGGTCAGAACCCACCCCTTCGGAGGAGAAAATACCCGCCCGCATGACCCCCGCCTCGCGCAGCTTGAGGGTGAGCGCACGCGTGTCGATTCCGGTGATGCCCACTATTCCCTGTTCTTTCATCACATCGTCCAAAGAGGCCTCGGATCGATAGTTCGAGGGGCGCCGGGCCGCATCGCGGGAGACAAACCCTTCGACCCAGATTTTTCTCGACTCTTCATCTTCCGCATTCATGCCGGTGTTGCCGATGTGTGGTGCGGTCATCACGACGATTTGTCCGGCGTAACTGGGATCGGTGAGGGTCTCTTGGTAACCGGTCATTCCGGTGTTGAACACCAACTCTCCCAGGGTCTCACCCTCGGCACCCCACGCATGCCCTTCGTAGCGGGTTCCGTCTTCCAACACCAACACCGCTGGCTTTCTATCGATCACTAACGACCCTCTCCTCTGTCCTCACGCACCACACTCATCAGCTCGGCTATAACCTCGTCCCGCGGATGGTCAACGACGCGGAAAAAGCTCTCCACCATCAATTCGCCCCACTGCCATCGCAAAAACACCAAACCGTCGGGGTCAACGGCCTTATCGATCGTCCATGTCGCCACCCCGGCCCCCTCAATCACGCTCGAGGGGATATGCGCGCGCCCTTCGCCGCGCACGTCAACGGTGACACCGTCGTCTTCTACTCCTAGTTGGGCTCTGCCCCTAAACGCGAGCGGCGAGACCGCGACTCGCTCCATCGGGTTACCCGCCTCTGTCGTGGCGACGTACAACACATCGAAAAGACTCCGCGCGGCAGCCGCGGAATCGGACAGTAGAGGCAAATGTGCATACTTGCTGCGGCGAGCACGCCAGCCCCGCCAGACGGCAAAGAGGGCCCATGCCAACAGCGCCAGGACAATGACTAAGGCCAGTTCCCTGCTCACAATTCGCCTCCCACAACATCTGGCTCGACGACGTCGCCATCGATCACGGTTGCCCGTCCGGAGTAGAACGTATGCATTACTCGTCCGGGAAGGGAGCGCCCGAGATAGGGGTTATTTGACGAGGCGGTGTAGCGCATCTCCCCGCTGTGCGAAGCCATGGGGTCCACCAAGGTGAGGTGAGCGGGAGACCCCACCTGCAGTGGGGCGTCATACCCTGCGAGCTGTCCAATCTGTGCGGGCGTGCGGGAAAGAATCGTGGCTACCCGCGCCCAATCAATCAGGCCCGAGTCGACGAGGGTGTGTTGGCCGACACTGAGAGCTGTTTCGAGCCCGAGCATGCCAAATGCCGCTTCGTCAAAAGCGCAATCCTTGGACTCTGAGGGGTGCGGCGCGTGGTCGGTGGCGACGATGTCAATTGTTCCATCGGCCACTCCCTCACGGACGGCGAGCACATCGTCATCTGATCGCAGCGGCGGATTCACCTTGAACAGCGGGTCATACCCCGCCGTGAAGTCTTCGGTGAGCAACAGGTGGTGCGGGGTGACTTCCGCAGTAACACGTGCCCCCCGGGCTTTCGCGTCGCGCACAATCTGGACTGATCCGCGGGTCGAGAGGTGACAAATGTGGAGGCGGGCTCCGGTGTATTCGGCGAGAAGAATATCCCGGGCGATGATGGCTTCTTCCGCCACGGCGGGCCATCCTGCTAGGCCAAGTCGAGAGGACAATGCCCCTTCATTAATCTGAGAACCCTCGGTGAGCTGAGGGTCTTGAGCGTGCTGGGCGATGACTCCGCCGAACGTGCTCACGTATTCCAAGGCGCGACGCATCACAAGGGAATCAGAGACACAGTGGCCATCATCTGAGAACACCCTGACCGCGGCATGACCGTTAGCCATTCCGGCAATACCCGCGAGCTCCTCACCCGCAAGGCCTTTGGTGACCGCTCCAATTGGCCTGACATCGACATAGCCTGCTTCTCGGCCGAGACGATAGACAAGGTCGGTAATACCCACCGAGTCGGCCACCGGCTGGGTATTAGCCATGGCAAATACGGCGGTGAAGCCACCCGCCGCAGCTGCCCGGGAGCCCGAAAGGACCGTTTCAGCGTGATCCATACCCGGCTGACGAAGGTGAGTGTGCAAATCAACCAAGCCCGGAAGGGCTACCAAGCCTGAGGCGTCCACCACGCGGGTTTTTTTGGCCCCCGCGTCGATGTCATCTGCCGGCACAAACACGCCGTTTCGAATACCGAGATCCCCTTCACTCGCCCCGAGAAGCTGGGCTCCACGAATCAACACATCTGACACTTAGGAACCCTCCTGTCCGTGTACGGCATAGAGGGCGGCCATGCGCACCCACACGCCATTTGTGACCTGCTCCAGAATTGTCGATTGTGGCGAATCAGCGGCGATGGACGAAATCTCCACTCCACGATTGATGGGGCCCGGGTGCATAATCAGCGTCGACTCCGGGAGGTTACGGAACCGTTCAGCTGAGAGCCCGTAGTGGGCGATGTATTCACGAGGGCTTGGGAAATGACTGCCCTTCATTCGTTCATTTTGCACCCGCAACATCATGACTGCCTGGGGGTGTTCAGCCAGCGCCTCGTCGAACGACGTGGTGTGGCGCACCGGCCATTGCTCGACTTCGCTCGGAGTGAGCGTCTTTGGCGCCACCAGCGTCACGGTTGCGCCCAATGTGGTGAGCAAGTGCACATTAGAGCGCGCCACTCTGGAGTGGGCGATATCCCCCACGATGACCACACTCACCCCCGAGAGGTCTTTGCCAATCGCCCCATCTCCATGAAGACGCCCCCGCAGGGTGAACGCGTCTAACAGCGCCTGGGTGGGATGTTCGTGGGTTCCGTCACCCGCGTTAATCACGCTGGAGTGCAGCCAGCCGGAGTGCGCCAGGCGCCAGGCGGCTCCAGAAGACGAGTGCCTCACCACGATGATGTGGGTGCCCATTGCCTCAATAGTTTGTGCGGTGTCCTTGAGACTCTCCCCCTTGGACAGACTGGAGCCTTGGCCCGTGAACGTGATCACATCGGCCGAGAGTTTCTTCGCCGCCGATTCAAAACTCAGTCGAGTGCGAGTCGAATCTTCAAAGAACAAGTTCGCCACGCTTACTCCGCGCAGGGTCGGCAACTTAGGGACTTTCCGACCCGCTAACGCGGAAAACTCGGCCGCAGTGTCCAGCAAGTTGAGGGCCTCTTCGGCACTCATTCCCTCGCAACCCAATAGGTGCTTCATCTCTCGACCCTCACACCTTCTTCGTGGTCGACGTCCTCGACATAGACAGAGACCCTCTCGTTCAGCGCAGACGGAAGGTTCTTACCCACGTAGTCAGCCCTAATCGGAAATTCCCGGTGCCCACGGTCCACCAAGACAGCGAGTCGCACTGCGCGCGGACGTCCCAAGTCAATCAACGCATCAAATGCGGCTCGGACCGTTCGGCCGGAGAAGAGAACATCATCGACCAAGACGACTACACGGTCGTCAATGCCACCTTCGGGAGCTTGAGTGGGCTGGGGTACTCGCATTGCTCCATCACCGAGGTCATCTCGATACAGCGTCACGTCGAGGGTGCCTACCGGGGGCACCACACCAGTGATGTCCCCAATGTGATGGGCGAGGCGTCGGGCGAGCACAGCGCCACGAGTCGGAATACCGAGAAGAACCAGGTGGTCGGCTTCCGGGTTGCCCTCAACAATTTCGTGGGCAATGCGCTTGAGAGTTCGCGCGATATCCGATTCGGTGAGTACGTAGTCAGCCGCCATCGGTACCTCCTTCTGCGCCTCACGGGACGCTGGTTAAAGTAGGACCGAGTGAAGGATAGCAGGGACCGGAGCTAGGGCGCAGTGGTCGGGCGAATTTTCTTCACCAGACCACCCAGGACCCCCTGAATAAACCCTCGCGATTCGTCGGTGCTGTACTCGCTCGCGAGCTCCCCCGCTTCAGCAATGATCACTGCTTCGGGGATGTCGGGGTGGACGAAGAGTTCAGAGGCGGCCAACTTCAGGATTGCCCGGTCAATGGACGGCATGCGCTCCATGGGCCAACTCGACGTCGACTCAATCAGCTCGTCAATTTCCCCGGAATGGGTGGTGACGCCCTCGAGAATCTCTCGGGCGAAGGCCCACGAGCCTTCCCGGGCCGGTTCGCTCTCAGCTCGAACGGCCTCTTCCTGCAACAGTTCTGCGACCGACAGCTGCCGCATATCCGCGGCATAGAGCACGTCGAGCGCGCGCTTGCGCCCCTTGCGTCTGGCGCTCACTCGTTGACGCGGCCGAGGTACTCGCCCGTGCGAGTATCGACTTTCACCTTGGTGTTGGACTCAAGAAACAGCGGCACCTGAATCTCGTATCCGGTTTCCAGTGTGGCTGGCTTCGTGCCCGCTGATGAGCGATCACCCTGCAAACCGGGTTCGGTATAGGTCACTTCCAACACCACGGAGGCAGGCATTTCGACCTGCAGCGCTTCGCCTTCGTGCATCGCAATTTGGACCTCTTGGCCTTCGAGCATGAAGTTGGCCGCATCGCCGACGACAGCCCCGGGCACGGTCACCTGGTCGTAGTCGGTTTGGTCCATAAAGACGTAGTTTTGTCCGTCCTGGTAGAGGTAGCTGTAGTCGCGACGGTCGACCGTGGCAAAGTCCACTTTGGTGCCGGCGTTAAACGTCTTATCCACGACTTTGCCCGAGCGCACGTTGCGAATCTTTGTGCGCACAAAGGCGCCGCCCTTACCCGGCTTGACGTGCTGGAATTCGATTACCGACCACAGCTGACCGTCGAGGTTGAGGACACTTCCGTTTTTGATGTCGTTTGTGGTCGCCATGACCGGGATCTCCTTGTGTTAGTTCGCCTCTGAGAGCTGAGAGAGGGCGAGTCGATAGGAATCGCGCCCAAAACCTTGAATACTGCCGGTTGCCACTCCCGCTACCACGGAGGTGTGCCTGAATTCTTCTCGAGCCTGAGGGTTGGACAGGTGCACCTCAATGAGCCGCAATCCAGCGCCGGTCACAATCGCGCAGGCATCCCTCAGAGCATAGGAATAGTGGGTGAAGGCAGCGGGGTTCAACACCACGTCAGCGCCCGCATCAGTCGCGTCGTGCAACCAGCCAATGAGTTCCGCCTCGTCATTTGTCTGATGAAACGTCAACTCCAGCTGCGGAAAGAGTCCCCTCAGCCATGCCTCGATGTCGGCGAGGGTGTCAGAACCGTAGATTTCTGGTTCTCGCGTACCCAGCCGAGAGAGATTCGGGCCACCCAGGACCCATACCTTTGCCATCGTTACAGCCTAGCTCGAGGTGCTCTCGTGTAGCGCGTCATAGGCCGCCAACAAGATTGACTCATCGGCAATCGCCAAGGTGCGCGCCCGCCCGATCCCATCGAGCACCACAAAGCGCAGTACTCCCCCGCGAGATTTCTTATCCCGTTGCATCGTGGCGAGCAGGCTCGACCATCGCCCCGCGGGGTAGTCCAATGGCAAACCCAGGCTGTTCAAGATGCTGCGGGTGCGCTTAACCTCCGCGTCCGATAGACCCGCCACGATTCGTGAGAGTTCTGCCGCAAAAACCATGCCAATCGCAATAGCGGCACCGTGGCGCCATTTGTAACGCTCCGCGTGTTCGATCGCGTGGCCGAGAGTGTGGCCGTAGTTGAGGATTTCGCGCAGACCCGACTCGGTGAAATCTTCACTCACCACCTCGGCCTTAACCACCACAGCGCGCTCGATCAGTTGGGCGAAGATCTCGGAGGAATAGTCGATGGCGTCGTGTGGATGCGCCTCTATCAAGTCCAAAATCGTCGGGTCTTTGATCAACCCACATTTCACGACCTCAGCGAGCCCGTTTCGCACCTCGTTTTCAGGAAGTGTGCCGGCGTACTCCAGGTCGATAACCACCGCGCGTGGGGCGTGAAAAGACCCCACTAAGTTCTTACCTTCGGCGGTATTGATACCCGTCTTTCCACCCACTGAAGCGTCCACCATGCCCAAAACAGTCGTAGGAACCTGGACAACCGGGACACCCCGCAACCAGGTTGCAGCGATAAACCCGGCCAGGTCGGTTACCGCTCCCCCGCCGAAACCCACGACGGTGTCCGCCCGGCCAAATTCGAGCTGTCCCAGCAGACCCCACACGAAACTCGCGACCTCAACGCGTTTTGCCGCTTCGCCGTCGGGAACTTCTGCAAGAAACACTTCCCGCTGCGGGGTAGAGAGCGACTCTCGAAGTTCTTCAGCCCGCGAATGCAGGACGGGAGGGTGAACAATCATGACTTTCCGGGAGTCACCGGGAACCGAAGCGGAAATGGTCGGAGTCAACCCGCGCCCAATGGTCACCGCATAGTCCGGGTGAAGGGTGCCAGAGACCGCGACCGTCGCGAGAATCTGTTCTGTCATCGTGTGCCCCGTTTCTCCACCCAGGAGACTACTTCAGCTGCCACGTCATCGACGGGTCGATGAGAGACGTCAATTTGATGCTCGGCGCAGTCCTGGTACCACGCCATGCGTGAGGAGACGAGCGCCTTCCACGATTCGAGACCGCCCGCGAGGAGGGGTCGCTTCGCCGAGTTTTCCACGCGGTGGCTCACGGCCTCCTCGCTGATAAGAAGGAGCACCACTGGCTGTCCCCGGAGTGCATTCCGGGTCGTTTCGGTCACAATCGCGCCTCCGCCAAGAGACAGAACTCCGGACTGCTGGAGACATTCTGCGACGACCTCGGCTTCTCTCTCTCGAAACCAGCCCTCTCCCTGGCTAGCAAAAATATCCGTGATGGGGCCGTGTCGCTCGGTAATGATGCTGTCGGTGTCCACAAAAGGCAGCCCAAGAAGTCTCGCAATGGCTCGTCCGATTTTGGTTTTCCCGGAAGCGGGTGGTCCGATGAGGACGACGGACGGGCTAGTGGCCACTGTTCTGCGCCACCCGAAGGTGCTCGGGAATCGACGCGAGGTAGGACGCCATGTTCCGTTGAACCTCCTGCAGAGAGTCGCCACCGAACTTCTCGCTCACGGCGTCGGCGAGTACTAACGCCACCATGGCTTCGGCGACGACGCCGGCCGCTGGAACCGCACACACGTCGGAGCGCTGGTGGTGGGCCTCCGCCGCTTCCCCGGTCGAGGTGTCGATGGTTCTGAGAGCTTTCGGCACCGTGGCAATCGGTTTCATCCCCGCTCGCACCCGCAACACCTCGCCCGTCGTCATTCCACCCTCGATTCCACCGGCGTGGCCACTGACTCGCGTCACTCCACCCGAATCGGGTGTGATTTCATCGTGCGCTTGAGAACCAGGAACGGTGGTGGTGTGGAAACCATCTCCCACCTCCACGCCTTTAATGGCTTGAATGCCCATGAGCGCTCCGGCCAGTCGGCTATCGAGTCGACGGTCCCAGTGCACATAGGACCCTAATCCCGGCGGAAGGCCATGCACGACCACCTCGACGACGCCACCGAGGGTGTCACCGTTCTTGTGTGCTTTGTCCACTTCGGCCACCATCAATGCGGCTGTCGCGGCGTCCGCACAACGCATCGGGTCCTCATCGATTGAGGCCTGCTGGCTGGGAAGGGGCGGCGGAACTGACCGGTCGACTGCCACCGGGCCGATGGCGACCGTATGGCTCAGCAGCTCAATTCCGAGAGCCTTGAGGAAGCTTTGCGCCACCGCACCGAGCGCGACACGAGCAGCAGTCTCTCTGGCTGAAGCGCGCTCTAATACGGGACGAGATTCATCGAAGCCATATTTCTGCATTCCCGCGAGATCGGCATGACCTGGGCGGGGCCTGGTGAGAGCCGCAGCGCGCGCGCCGGTGAGCTTTTCCGGGTCCACCGGCCACGGGCTCATCACGTCTTCCCACTTCGGCCACTCCGTATTGCCAATTCGGAGGGCGATGGGCCCTCCCTGGCTCAGACCGTGCCGAATTCCTCCCGACACACTGAGCTGGTCGGCCTCAAACTTCATTCTCGCGCCACGACCATAACCGAGGCGTCTACGGGCTAACGCTTCAGTGATGTCCTCTTCAGCGATAGGAATACCGGCGGGAAGCCCTTCAATTACCGCCACGAGTTCAGGGCCATGAGATTCGCCCGCCGTTAACCACCGCACCATGCCTCTAGTCTCCCATGCCTCAGTGCGCCCGAGGTTCGCGCGGCAGGCCCACGGCTTCCCGCATATCCCCTAACACACGCAACTCATCGGCAAGTGGAATCGTGGAATCCCCCATCACAAAACAGCGAACCTGAGCGAGGGCTTGGTTGGCGAGCATGTCAAGGCCGGAAATCGTTGTCTGCCCCTCTGAAGCCCACACGCTGGCGAGAGGTGTTGGCCACGGATCGTATGCCGCGTCAAGGTAGTGCGAGTGCTGCGCGACCGCGCGAAATATTTCTGGCTCAGCTACCGAGCCTCGAGGAATGGTCGAAATCACCCACTGCGGCGCTGGTGCAGAGGTAACGGCATTGAAGTGAATAGTCTCGTGCGACAAGCCGAGGGTTTGCGCCACGACGGTGCTCACGCGGGCTCGAGACTCATCCCGCACGACCATCACCACGTGCTGTGGCTCGAGTTGCGAGAGGGCATACAGAACGCTGCGGGCTGTCGCCCCAGCGCCCAACACCCACACCGTGTGACCTTGAACCCCACCGCGGTCTTCTAACGCTCGCTTGACGCCCCACCAGTCGGTGTTATCGAGCCACCAACCGTCCTCCTCTCTCACCGCCGTATTGGCGGCGTGCAGCAGATCGACTGGCCCCCGATGGTCGCTCACCAGAGGCAATATTCCCTCTTTCAGGGGCATGGTGAGCGAAAGCCCTCCGACCGCCGAATCAAGCGTCGAGAAGGCGTCTTCGAGGGACTCTTCATCTACCTCGACTCGGCGATACTCCCAATCGAGCCCCAGGGCGTCGTAGGCCGCGCGGTGGAGCTGTGGGGATTGTGAGTGCGCAATGGGAGACCCCCACACTTCGTTTCGACGGCTACTCACAGTAGGGGCGGTTTTCCGCTACGTCACACCATTCACGAAGGAGCTGGACCGCCGCCTCGTGCTCACTGAGGGTCTCAGAGAATACGGTTGCTCCACTCTGGAGATTAACCGTCACAAAGTATCGATACTCAGCGTCGGCAGGGTTAATGGCGGCATCTAAAGCGGTCGCACCCGGAAGTCCAATGGGCCCGGGCGGAAGGCCGGGGTAAAAATAGGTGTTGTAGGGGTTATCCGCGTTGGCGCGGGCCTCATCAGTCGTCCAGACGGTTCCGTAGGTGTTTTCCCAGTACGTCACGGTGGAGTCGAACTGCAACAGCATGTCATCTGCGATGCGATTGTCGATCACGGCGCTGACTTTGTAGAAGTCCTCGGTTTCCCGGGCCTCGCGCTGAATGAGCGCCGCCTTCGTCAACACCTCGTGCCACTGATCGGGTGCAATATCGAGGCCTTCAAGTCGCGCGATCATTTCGTCAACCAGCATCGACACCACGTCGCTCGCCGAGGAACCGGGTTCCAGGGTGTAGGTCGCCGGGAAAAGGTATCCCTCGAGTGAATCGCCTTCGGGATTGACCCCGTACACAGTGGGGTCCGCTGCCGCTTGTTCTAAGTCGGCGAGGGCGATGTCGGAGTTTTCTGAGATGATTTCGAGCGCCCTCGAGAGGGTGACCCCTTCGGGGATGGTGACCTTGTAGAGAACCCTGTTTTCGGGGTTGGCAATGGCATCCAGCGCCGACTGCGCCGACATCTCGCTCAACAGCCGATAGGTACCCGGCTGGAAGGTAATACTGGTGTCGTCGAGCAGGATTTGGTACACCGCCTCAAACGACGCGGTTACTCCCTCTTCGGAGAGTTTCCGTGCGACATCCTCACCAATGTCACCCGACTCGATAACCAGGATGATTTCGGGGGCATTGCCCGCGCCGGCGTAATCGGGAATTTCTTCTTCGCCCAGGTAGTTCAGGATTCGCTCGCCATATTGGCTCCAGCCCCAAAAGCCACCACCCACCAGACCGCCAAGAATGATGATTACCACGGTAAACACCGCCCAACCCGCGCCAGAGCGCTTGGGAGTGGGTCGTTCTCTGCGAAGCTCTTCCTCCTGTTGTGCCACAGGAATCGGAGAGGTGTCACCTCGGAGCAATGACTCGAACTCGTCGTTAGTCACTATCGCTCCCCGTCGCTTCGACCACCTCACCAGGGGCTGAGCCCTGGGACCTTTCGGCGTCTAACAAATGTTGCAAAATGATAACAGCCGCCGCTTGGTCAATCGAGTCCCGCTGTTTCTTGGCTGATTTTCCGCCCGTTCGCATCAGAGCTGAGGCCGTCACTGTCGAGAGTCTCTCGTCGACCAAGCGAACGGGAACCGACACCGCTGTGGCTAGCTCGTGGGCAAATGATCTCGCGTCCTCGGTCGATGCAGTCACTCGGCCCGACAGCGCAACCGGAAGACCCACCACACACTCAATCGCGCGATGCTCGACGGCCAGCTCCCTCAGCTGATCGATAGCTTCCCCTCTGGGGAGTGTGGCAATCGGGGTTGCTAAGAGTCCGGAAGGGTCACTTTTGGCGACCCCGACCCGCACGGTTCCGACGTCGATACCCAGTCGAACGCCTTCGCGCACTAGAGACCTCGAAGGGAGCTTCTGACGAGTTCCAAAGCCTGCGGAAGCGCGGACGCATCCGTTCCCCCACCTTGGGCCATCTGCGGCTTACCGCCACCGCCACCACCCATGAGGGCGACGGCTTCCTTGACCAGGTTGCCTGCGTGAACACCTCGTTCAACGGCCGCGTTATTGGCGACTACCAAAACGGTTGCGCGTCCATCGCTACTGGCACCGAGCGCCACCGCAGCGGGTTCCGCTCCCAAACGGCCCAGAACCCCGCTGGCAATGGAGCGCAGGTCATCGGCACTCACACCCTCAAGGGATTCGACGACGCCGCGGACATCACCAAGAGCCTGCGCCTGGTTGACCAGCGCATCGACTCGGCCGCTGTTTCCCTGCTGGCGCAGCGCATCAAGAGCCTTTTCCAGGGTCTTCACCTGCGAAATCAGGTCCTCAATACGCCCGGGGATGTCCTCCCGCTTGGCCTTGAGGGTCTGCTGGAGACGCTGGACCAATTCGCGTTCTTTACTAAATTCACTCACGGCATCGACACCGA
Organism: Pontimonas sp.; assembly: GCA_049416945.1. Classification (GTDB taxonomy): domain Bacteria; phylum Actinomycetota; class Actinomycetes; order Actinomycetales; family Microbacteriaceae; genus Pontimonas. The sequence goes on from JBMSHQ010000014.1 coordinate 12,097, forward strand.
CGAGAGCTTCCACGCGACGCGCACCGGCGCTCACGGAGGTCTCTTGAACCAGGTTGATGACCCCAATTTGGCTCGAGCGTTCCACGTGAGTTCCCGCACACAATTCACGCGACCACGGTCCCCCGATGTCGACCATGCGCACGACGTCCCCATATTTTTCCCCGAACAGGGCCATCGCTCCCTGCGCCTTGGCCTCATCAATCGGCAGGATTCGGGTGGTCACTTCGAGATCGTCATTGATGGCCTGGTTGGAAATGGCCTCAATTTGGAGCTTCTGCTCGTCTGCGAGAGAGCGATTCCAGGAAAAGTCGAGGCGCATGTAACCGGCTCGGTTAAGCGATCCCGCCTGGGTGGCGTGCGGCCCCAGCGTGTCTCGCAGGGCTGCGTGAATGAGGTGTGTTGCCGAGTGGGCTTGACGAGCTCTGCTCCGATTCACCCGGTCCACCACAACGGTCACCGTGGACCCCACGTGTAATTCACCAGCGGTAATTTCCACCGTGTGGCTAATGAGCCCCGGTACCGGGCGCTGGACGTCACGGACACTGGCACTCATGCCATCGGCTTCGAGGACTCCTCGGTCAGCAACCTGACCTCCCGACTCGGGGTAGAGAGAGGTTTCCGAAAGAATCACTTCCACCACATCGCCCTTGGCGGCCGACGTGACCGAGAGTCCCTCCCGCAACACGCCCACCACGGTGGATTCGTTTTCCAGGTGGTCGTAACCACAGAACACGGTCTCTCCCAGTCCGCGAAATTCTCGATAGACCGAAAGGTCAGCAACGAGTGACTTCTTGGATTTTGCGTCATCCTTCGCGCGTTGACGCTGCTCCCCCATGAGGTTGAGGAAGGTCTCTTGGTCAACGCTGAGGCCCGCCTCTTCGGCCATCTCGAGGGTGAGGTCGATCGGGAAGCCATAAGTGTCATGGAGAACGAAGGCGGTGTCACCACTAAGACTGCTCGCACCTTCTTTTTTCGCAGTGGCCACAGCGACATCGAGGATCGTGGTGCCTGCTTCCAAGGTTCCGAGGAACGATTCTTCTTCGGCAACGGCGAGAGCGCTGGTGCGCTCAAACTCCTGTGCCACCTCGGGGTAGGCAGGCGCCATGGCTTGCTTGGAGGCAGCAAATAATTCGGCGAACGACGCTTCCTTCACGCCCAACAGCCGCATGGACCGAATCGATCGGCGCAGCAGACGGCGCAACACATAACCACGCTGGTCATTACTGGGGGTTACACCATCAGTCATCAGCATGAGCGCACTGCGCACGTGATCGGCGACAACCCGCATCCTGACGTCGTCTTCGGGGTTCTTTCCGTAACGACGTCCAGACAGCTCCGCGGCCTTATCGAGTACCGGGCGAACCTGGTCAATTTCATACATGTTGCCCACACCCTGCTTGATGAAGGCGACGCGCTCCATCCCCATGCCGGTGTCGATGTTCTTTTGGGGCAACTCGCCGACAATGTCGAAGTCGACCTTGCTTCGAACGTTTTCAATCAGGTACTGCATGAACACCAGGTTCCAAATCTCGAGATACCGGGTGTCATCTGCTGCGGGGCCACCCTCGGGTCCAAATTCAGCACCGCGGTCAAAATAGATTTCCGAGCACGGACCAGCGGGTCCCGGTTGGCCCGTCGACCAGTAGTTGTCTTCCCGTCCCATGCGCTGGATCCGGTCTTCGGAAATCCCCGCGACTTTTCGCCACAAATCAAACGCTTCGTCATCGTCTTCGTAAATCGTGACCCACAGATCACGTTCGGCGAAGCCCAGGCCACCATCCGACTCCGATGAAGTCAGAAGCTCCCACGCGAAACCGATGGCACCTTCTTTGAAGTAGTCGCCAAAGGAGAAGTTTCCGTTCATCTGGAAGAACGTGCCGTGACGAGTTGTTTTACCCACTTCTTCGATATCGAGGGTGCGAATGCACTTTTGCACACTGGTCGCGCGTGGGAAGGGCGCGGGAACCACACCCGTGAGATAGGGAATAAATGGCACCATTCCGGCGACCGTGAACATCAGAGTGGGATCGTCACTCACTAATGATGCAGAGGGCACCACGGTGTGGCCACGCTCACCAAAGTAGGTCAGCCACCGCCGCTGAATCTCTGCCGTTTCCACCTGCTATCTCCTTCGAGTCCTAACGCGACTGTTCGCGGTAGCCCTCAAGAACGCCATCGAGGAAACCCTGTAAGGACTGATCGACTCGCGCCACCACGCTGCGACCCTGCTCGCTGCGGTTTGCCACGAGAACAGCAACAACTCCGAGCACTAACCCGATGATGAGAGCTCCGAAACGCCTCATGGTGACTCTGTCCTTTCAGTGGTAGCCGAAGGCACACCCCAACGGTAAGCCCGCTGGGGTGTGAACCCAACGGGTTTAGCGCGCGGCGTAGTACTCGACGACGAGCTGGACGTCACAGGTCACCGGGACTTCTTCGCGCTTAGGGCGACGAACAAGGGTGGCCTGGAGGGTCTCAATCGAGACGTCAAGGTAGCCGGGAACAGGAGGAAGAACTTCCTGGTGAGCCCCCGCCGCAGCGACCTGGAAGGGGTCGGTCTCTTCCGAGCGCGGCTTGACGTGAATCATCTGTCCGGGCTTGACGCGGAAAGAGGGCCGGTCGACGATTTTGCCATTCACCATGATGTGGCGGTGCACAACAAACTGGCGGGCCTGAGCGGTGGTGCGGGCAAATCCGGCACGAAGCACCAGAGAGTCGAGGCGCATTTCGAGCAACTCGACGAGGCTTTCACCGGTCAGGCCAGGAGCCTTGCGGGCCTCTTCGAAGACGCGGCGCAGCTGGGCCTCGCGAATGCCGTATTGGGCGCGAAGACGCTGTTTTTCGCGCAGACGAATCGCGTAGTCGCTGTCAGTCTTGCGACGGGTGCGGCCGTGCTGTCCGGGAGCGTAGGGACGCTTTTCCAGGTAGCGAGCGGCCTTCGGGGTCAGGGGGATGCCAAGAGCACGCGAAAGGCGGGTCTTGCTCCGAGTACGTGACGTTGTTGACACGAAAAATTTCTCCTTGTAACGGTGTGTTGACTATTTCACTCCGCAGGCCACGAGGAATGGCACCGAGCAGAAGCGACACCTGGCTAAAAGGTATCTGACCGTGGTGATCGTAGGTTCCCAGCCGCAGGCCCCCACGATCGTGGTCCAGCGCACAAGACTAGCACGGATAAGGCACTAATTCTCCGCTGAGGAGGTGCCATCAATGATCGAGCGCAACGCCTCATATCGGGGCCCAAGTTCCGCCTCCATCCCCCTCGAGGTGGGGCGGTAGTAGCGAGTGCCACGCAACGACTCGGGAAGATAGTCGGCGCGGTTGACCCCCCGGGGTTCATCGTGGCTGTAGACGTACCCCTTGCCGTGGCCTAACTGTCTGGCGCCGGGATAGTGAGCGTCGCGAAGCGCGGGTGGAATCGGGCCCGCCTTTCCGTCGCGAACATCGGCAATGGCCTGATTTATTCCCAGATAGCTGGCATTCGACTTTGGTGCGAGCGCCAAGTAGACGGTTGCTTCGGCCAAGGGAATCCGGCCCTCGGGCATACCTATGAAACTGACCGCATCGGCTGCGGCCATCGCCACTACGAGTCCCTGTGGGTCAGCGAGACCAATGTCCTCGCTCGCCAGGATCACGAGGCGCCGAGCGATGAATCGCGGGTCCTCCCCCGCCTCCACCATCCGCGCGAGGTAGTGCAACGCGGCGTCGGGGTCTGAGCCCCGAACCGACTTGATAAAAGCGGAAATTACGTCGTAGTGCTGATCACCGTCACGGTCATAGGCCACTAGAGCGATATCGAGAGCTTCTGCGACATCGTCGTCGGTGACGACAGCGGATTTCGAACCGTCTGAGCGTGAGAGCGCCACTGCAGCCGCAGCTTCGAGCGCTGTTAGAGCCCTGCGGGCGTCTCCCCCGCTGCGACGAATCAGCGCGCTAAGCGCGTCCTCGCTCAAGCTCACCGCGCCGCCGAGCCCTCGCGGATCAGATACGGCACGCTCGATGACGGTGCGTATTGCATCGTCATCGAGTCCCCGCAGGGTGAGGAGGACGGAGCGGGAGAGCAGAGGCCCGATAACGGAAAAAGAGGGATTCTCCGTTGTTGCCGCTACCAGCACGACGAGCCCGTTTTCGACGCCGGGAAGCAACGCGTCTTGTTGGGCCTTGCTAAAGCGGTGAATTTCATCGAGAAATAACACGGGGGTCTTGTCGCCCAGTTCGGTGATGCGCCTGGCATGATCCATCACTTCGCGAACATCTTTGACACCGGCTGTGACCGCCGAGAGTTCCATGAATTCACGCCCCGATGAACGCGCGATCACTTTTGCCAGGGTGGTTTTTCCGACTCCAGGGGGACCCCACAAGATGACCGACGTGCCCGGTGACGAGTTAGTGGGGTCGGCGAGGGACCGCAAGGGGCTTCCTGGCTGCAAGAGGTGATCTTGGCCGATTACCTCATCAAGACTGTTCGGCCGCATTTGGGCGGCGAGTGGAGCACGTGCACCAAAAAGTGCCCCCGAGTCAGACATGACCCCATGGTAGTTGCCAGTCACAACCACAAAGCGGTCGAATAAGCCTGGTTCGCCAATTATCACAATCCGATAAGGGTCTTCATTCCGCCCCGCATAGGTCGTGAGCGGTGTGTAGGCTGAAGCCCGCTTGCACAAAAGCATCGGGAGAAACACGAGGGCAATGGTCAACTCCAACAACCCCTGGGGTCGCGTCAATGATGACGGCACCGTCGAGGTCACTATCGAGGGCACCTGGTACGCGGTTGGCTCCTACCCTGACGGGAGCGCTGAGGAAGCACTCGCGATATTCGTGCGAAAGTTCGAGGACCTCGAAGCCCAAGTCAATTTGAGCGAACAGCGCATCAAAGCAGGCGCTCCCGCCAAAGATCTTGCACGAGCCTTGAAGAAAGCGGCCGACGAACTGGCAACGGCATCGGCGGTGGGTGACTACCTGTCGCTGAGGGCTCGGGTCGAATCTTTGCTCGCCACGGTGAGCCAACTAAGCGAAACGCAGGCCAAGGAACGCGAAGAGGCAGTGGCCTCAGCGATTGTCGAACGAGAAGCCATCGTGACGGAGATTGAAGCCCTTGCGAGTAAAGATCCGTCGGCGATTCGATGGAAAGACACCGCGGGGCAGGTCGACGCTCTTTTTGAGCGTTGGAAAAGCCATCAACAAAATGGTCCACGACTGCCCAAAGCAACCGCTGACGCCCTGTGGAAGCGATTCAAGGCTGCGCGCAACACCCTCGACCGTGCGAAGCGACAGCATTTTCAAGAACGAGACAAGGCAGCAAAAGCCGCCAAGTCCGTCAAACGAGAGCTGATCGAAAAGGCTCAAGGCCTGAGCGCGAAGGGTGCCGACGGGATTCCCTCCTACCGCGCCCTGCTAGAAGAGTGGAAGAAGGCGCCCCGGGCAACCCGCTCAGTTGAGGACCAGCTGTGGGCCCAGTTCAAAGCAGCCGGTGACGTGCTTTATCAGGCCAAAACCCGGCAGGTCGAGGCCGAAGACGAAGCCAACCGGGAAAACGGTGACGCGAAGAAGAGCCTCGTCGCAGAATTTGCCGACATTCTGTCGATCACAGACCACCGCGCGGCGGTGGAGAGATTGCGACTATTCCACGATCGTTTCCGCCAGATTGGACCGGTGCCCCGCAGCATGGTCAAATCAATCGACGCTGAAGTGAAGAAGTTCGATCAGCACGTGAAGAAACTCGAAGCAGAGCACTGGGAGAAAACAAACCCGGAAAAGCAAGCGCGTAGCCAAAGTTTCCTCGATCAAATCGAAGACCAAATCGCAGAACTCCAGGCAGCCAAACAGGCCGCCGAAGCAGCAGGAGACTCGGCATTGGCCGGATCCCTCGGCGAGGAAATTTCCACCAAAGAGGCGTGGAAAAAGGTCCTCACCGACTCTTAGGCGCCCGTTCTCCACAGATTTCGGCGAATGCAGCGCCACGTGCCTCCACGGCGGGACACTCCCACGATGCGCTTTGTTTTTTCCGAACCTGAAGAACGCTCGTTGAAGCTCGATGGCCTCTCGTGCTCGCACGGAAGCGTGAACTGGCCCTCTCCCACTCCCCCGCTGATGGCAGAGCGCGCGGAGGTGATTTCCCGCATCATCCCCGACTGGGCCATCGTCGCCGCCCACACCGCGGGCTGGGTCTACACCGGCCTGGGACGGGCCGAGCCCTGGGCCCTTGTCTGCAAGAAAGGTCCGGCTATTTCCCCTTTAGTAAGAAGAGAATGGAAACCACGGTCGATCACAGTCGCCGACTCGGAGATTCAAATGATCAGGGGGCTTACCCTGACATCTAGTCATCGGACACTTCAGGATTTATTGGAATGGCCCGGGAACGACGAGGTGGCGGCCTGTCAGCTATTTGACCTCGCAACCAATGACACCCTCGAAGCCGCCACGACCCAGGCCCTCCGGCGCTCGCGAGCGGCCCGCACCAGCCACAGAATCCAGGTCCGGGCGACACTCACGAAGAAGTGGTGGGACTCTTACCCGTTCGTCACACGGTAAACGTCATAGACGGCGTCAATTCGCCTGACAGAACTCAACACGCGCTCGAGGTGAGTGACATCGCCCATTTCAAAGATGAAGCGGCTGATGGCTAATCGGTCGTCTGAGGTGTGCACGGTGGCCGAGAGAATATTGACGTGATGCTCACTAAGCACGCGTGTCACATCGGAGAGTAACCCGGGACGGTCTAGTGCTTCGATTTGGATGTGAACGAGGAATACCGCTCCCTTGGTGGCGGCCCACTCGACATCAATCATGCGCTCTGGTTTGCCCTTGAGGTCGCCTATGTTCGTGCAGTCGGCCTGGTGGACACTGACACCGGTGCCACGGGTAACGAATCCCAAAATCTCGTCGCCTGGAACCGGAGTACAACACTTCGCAAGCTTCACCAAAATGTCGGGCGCCCCTCGCACCAGCACACCCGACTCGCTAGTGCGACTGCTGAGACGTTGGCCTATGGGAATCGGACCCGTCTCATCATCCCCGGCAAAATCCTTATCGGCCCAGGCGAGTAGTTTCTCGATGACCGACTGGGTCGACACTCGGCCTTCTCCTACGGCGTGATAAAGCGCTTCCACGTTTTCCAGGTGCAAGAGGGAGACCAATTCGGATAGGGCCTCAGCCGACATCAAACGTTTGAGGGGAAGGTTTTGCTTCCGCATCGCACGAGCAATCGCTTCTTTGCCCTGCTCGATGGCTTCGTCTCGACGTTCTTTGGTGAACCACTGGCGAATTTTTGACCGCGCCCTCTGCGAGGTGACGAAGTTCAGCCAGTCTTGACTCGGACCCGCATCGGGGTTCTTTGCCGTGAACACTTCCACGGTGTCGCCGCTAGAGAGTGTCGTATCGAGTGGGACGAGCCGTCCGTTGACACGAGCTCCCATGGTGCGATGTCCCACTTCGGTGTGGACGGCGTAGGCAAAGTCAACGGGTGTGGCACCGGAAGGCAAGCCCACGACTTTGCCTTTAGGGGTGAATACATAGACCTCTTTGGCTCCAATTTCGTAGCGGAGCGTGTCGAGGAATTCGGAGGGGTCTTTTGTGTCTTCTTGCCAGTCTGAGAGGTGGGCCAACCACGCCATCTCCGTCGATTGGCTGAGCGTAGGCTCGTCCGAGTCGCTCCGTGCGCGACCGTCGCGTTGGTCTTTGGCGCCCTCTTTGTATTTCCAGTGCGCGGCCACACCGTATTCGGCGCGTTGATGCATCTCTACGGTGCGAATCTGTATTTCGACAGGACGCCCCTCGGGTCCAAAGACCGTGGTGTGAAGTGACTGGTAGAGGTTGAATTTGGGCGTCGCGATGTAATCCTTGAAGCGCCCCGGCATCGGGTTCCATCGGGCGTGCACCGCGCCAAGGGCTGCGTAACAGTCGCGAATTGACCCCACGACAATCCGAATGCCGGTGAGGTCGTGAATGTCGGAGAAGTCACGACCTCGGCGAACCATTTTTTGATAAATCGAATAGAACTGCTTGGGCCGACCCATCACTTCGGCTTTCACTTTGGCCTGTCGCAGGTCACTCTTCACCTGGCTCATCACGTTGTCGACGTAGGCCTCGCGCTCTGGTGTGCGATTTTCTACCAGCGACTCAATTTCTACATACAACTTGGGGTTTAACACAGCAAAGGACAGGTCCTCGAGCTCCGTCTTAATGGCTTGGATTCCGAGGCGGTGAGCAAGAGGGGCGTAAATATCGAGAGTTTCTTGAGCTTTGCGTGCCGCTGATTCGGGCGAGACAAAACCCCAAGTGCGCGCGTTGTGCAGCCGGTCGGCGAGTTTGACAACCAGCACCCGAATGTCCTTCGACATCGCGACAATCATTTTTCTGACTGTCTCTGCTTGAGCGTTTTCGCCGTATTTCACGCGGTCCAGCTTGGTCACACCGTCGACGAGCATCGCGACCTCTTCACCAAACTCTTCACGTAGCGTCTCAAGCGGGTAGCCGGTGTCCTCCACGGTGTCGTGAAGAAGCGCGGCGGCGATAGTTTTGGGGCCTAACCCCAATTCCGCCAGAATTTCCGCAACCGCAACCGGGTGGGTGATGTAGGGCTCTCCCGAACGACGGGTTTGGCCCTCGTGAGCTCGCGCGGCGACGCGGTAGGCGCGTTCAATGATTGAGGTGTCAACCCGGGGGTGATTGCGCTTCAGGGTCTTGAGCAGCTCGGCCACGCGCTTCTCGGCGGTGGCGCGGTCGA
>JBMSHQ010000015.1:0-20816 GCA_049416945.1 Pontimonas sp.
GCCATGGTGATGAGTGTGTTCATGGTGGTGTGGGCACACGCAGGATCTGACATGGCTCGCTTCCACGTGCGCTATGGCACCGCTGCCGCGAGTTCCGTTTCGGCCGTGGGCGCCGTCGTGCCGCCCCTGATTCTTCTGGGCTGGGGCGCTCTCTTGGGTGCATCGAACGATGAATTCCGCGCGGGGCTATTCGACAACTTCTTTGACACAGTGCTCGAGCTGGCACCGGATTGGTATGTGATTCCCGCCATCCTCTTCTTGGGCCTCCCTCTGGTTGCACTGGCCTCGATGAGCCTTCACTCATCGGGCTATGCCCTGATGAGCCTCGGCGCCAAGATGCCCCGTTACGTCGCGGTCAGCATCGCCAGTGGTGTAGTCGCCTTGGGCGCACTCGCTGTCATCGTGTTCGTTCCCACCATCACCGACTACCTCAGCGACATCCTGCTCGTAGCTGGCGTGATCGTGGCGAGTTATGTGGGCGGTGTCACCGGGGAAATGGTGACCCGTCGTGTTCACCTTGACGCTTCGCTGCTCACTGGCCAAGCAGGCCACTACTATCGCTGGCGCGTCGCACCAGTCATCGGATTCATCGTCGCTCTTGTCCTGGGCTTTGGGTTGGTCGAGTCGAGCAATGGTTGGAGTTGGCTCGGATTTATCGGATCCGCCCTCTCACAAACGGGAGTGGGCAGCTGGAACATGGGCCCCCTCATCGCGCTTCTCATCAGCTTTGCCTTTACCGCCCTCGCGGGCATTAAGACCGGTGTGAGCTTCGGTAAGCAGAAAGCCCGCAAGGCGTGAGTAACGCCCGCCCTCTCGGTGAGGTAATTGACCAGCTCGATGAGCTGTGGCCACCGGCGGGTGCGGAAGAGTGGGACGCCGTGGGCCTGGTCGTCGGCGCACGATCGCAGGACGTGACCCACATTCGCCTCGTCGTCGATGTCGTGCGCGCGACCGTGGACGAGGCCATCGCCGATGGTGTTGATCTCATAGTGGCCCACCACCCACTGTTGCTCCGCGGAGTGACCTCGGTTTCTGAAGACACCTACAAAGGCGCCCTCGTCGCGGACCTCATTCGCGCCGGAATCGGCCTCTACTCGGCCCACACCAACGCCGACGCGGTCGATGTGGGAACCTCTGAAGTCTTAGGTCGGGCCCTGGGGCTTGGTGAGATGGCTCCGATCACACCCGGCATGGATGACCACAGCGGAATCGGCAGAGTGGGGGAGCTCAGCCAGCCGATGAGACTCTATGACCTCGCCACGTTGCTAGGTCGCCTGGTACCGCAGTGCGCGAGCGGCATCCGCGTGTCCGGTGATCCCGAAGCCATGGTTCAGCGGGTGGCACTGTGCACGGGTGCCGGAGACTCCCTGCTTAGCCACCCCGTGGTGACCTCATCCGATGTGTACATCACCGGCGACCTTCGCCACCACCCGGCAAGCGAGGTGCAGCAGCAGCGTCTGGTCTTTGGCGGACCCGCGTTGATCGATGTCGCGCACTTTGCCTCAGAGTGGTTCTTTCTGGATCAGGCCAAGAGCGAATTGGAGCGGCGCCTACCGGGTGTCACGGTGAGTGTGAGCGACGTCGTTACGGACCCGTGGGATTTCGTCATCCACCCCAGCTAGTGCCGAATAGACTTTTCGTCACGACGGACCAGGAGTGGTGATGAAAGCCGAACCCGCAGATCAAGCGAAATTACTCGACCTGCAAGAGCTCGACAATCACTTGGCTCAGGTGACAAAGAAGGCATCCACCCTTCCCGAGGCCGTTGAATTAGAGCAACTGTCTCAGGAGCTCTCGAGTGCGAAAGACACTCAGCGCGAAGCGCTGGGAGCCGTCGACGAGCTCAAGGCGGAGCTGAAGCGTTCCGAATCTGACGTGGAACTAGTGGAAGCGCGGATTGCGAAAGACACCGAACGACTCGACCAGTCCACCTCGGCCAAAGACGCTCAAGGGCTCGAGCACGAACTTGGGAGTCTTCGAGAGCGACTCTCAGCGTTAGAAGAAGTCGAATTAGCGGTGATGGAGCAGTTGGAAGCTGCTGAAGCAACTCTCTCCGGCGCGGACCAGGCTGTGACGGAACTCATCAGCCGGGTAGACGAAGCCACCGCGGCGCTCACGAGCGCCAAGACCGCGCTCGAAGAAGAATTCCAGAACACCTCACGGCAGCGAGCCGACCTTGTGGCCACTCTGCCCAGCGATCTGGTCGCCCTGTATGAGCGCCAGCGGGAGCGATACGGCTTTGGCGCGTCCCATCTTCGCCGAGGTATCTCCTCAGCGAGCGGTGTGGCACTTACAGAATCAGACCTCGCCGAGGTGCGTAACGCAGCACCAGACGACGTCGTGTTGTGCCCCGATTCCAACGCCATTTTGGTGCGCACGGGAGAATCTGGGCTCTAATGCGAATCATCGTTCACGCCGATGGCGCGTCGCGAGGCAATCCCGGAGAAGCGGCCGGTGGTGCCGTCATCTTGCATGCTGACACCGGCGAAGTCATGGTCGAAATCGGGGTGCTCTGTGGTCACGCCTCAAACAACGTCGCCGAATATCGCGGAATGATCGAAGGCATCACGGTCGCGAAAAGTCTCAACCCGGTGGGGGAAGTTCTCGTGCGGCTCGATTCCAAACTGGTGGTGGAGCAAATGTCGGGAAACTGGAAAGTCAAACACCCCGATATGCAGCAACTGGTGAAAATGGCCCACTCCGTCATTGAGTCGTTGCCGGTGCGCTTTGAATGGGTGCCACGAAACGACAACGCCTTGGCCGATGCGGCAGCAAACCGCGCCCTCGATGAGGGTCGCGATTTTGTTATTCACTACTAGAGACGGCAGTGCACTTAGCGCTACCCTGGTGACTCCAGTAAAGAGGTCGGCCAGGCGGCCGCGTCACTTCGGTGCCGAGGAACGTCCGGGCTCCTCAGAGCAGGGTGGTGGGTAACACCCACCCGGAGTAATCCGCGAGATAGTGCCACAGAAAATAGACCGCCCCCTCGGGGGTAAGGGTGAAAAGGTGGTGTAAGAGACCACCAGAGGTGCGGGTGACCGCATCTGCTTGGTAAACCTCACCCGGAGCAAGACCAAACAGGTGTCGATTAGGTTGCTCGCCTAGACACCGGGTAGGTCGCTAGAGGGTTGTGGCAACACAACCCCGAGAGAGATGGTCGCCACCAGGGCAACCTGGGACAGAACCCGGCGTATCGGCCGGCCTCTTTACCGGATTGTCTCTCTCGTACTCTCTGCGAGGAACGCCGCACCCTGAATACCAGCGTTATTGAGAAGCGCAGCGGTTCGAATCGGCACCGGAATGTTGATGTGGTGCATGAACAACTCAGGCGCTTTCGACACTCCGCCGCCCACTAAGAACAGGTCGGGGCTGAAGAGGCGAATGAGGTGGAGGTAGTAGCGCTCCAAAATCTTTGCCCACTCGTCCCACTCCAAGCCGCGGTTGATTCGCGCAATCGCTGAGGCGCGCTTCTCAATCACTTCACCATCGAGCTCTAAGTGCCCTAATTCGGTGTTGGGGATTAGCTCGCCATCTTGAATCATGGCGCTACCAATGCCCGTGCCCAGCGTGGTCAAAATGGTGAGGCCTTTTTGACCCACCGCGGCACCGTAGTGGGCTTCAGCGACACCGGCCGCGTCGGCGTCGTTCAGAAACACGATGTTGCGACCCAGATGGTCTTCGAGCATCTTCTCCGCTTCGAGCCCCAACCACTCGTCAGAGATATTTGCGGCGGTGGTCGTCACACCGTTTTTCACCACCGCCGGCACACACACCCCGAGCGGCAGGCCTTTTCCGGCCTCTCCAATGTCGTTCACGATCAGTTGGATGGTGTCGAAGATGTCTGTGGGGGAGCCGCCCTCGGGAGTGGGGTATTTGATGCGTTCGCTCAGCAGCTCGCCTTTATTGGTGTCGACTAGCGCGCCTTTGGTGCCGGTGCCGCCGACGTCAATTCCGATTGCTAGGTGTTCACTCATGGCAGGGTCAAAATCTCCGCTCCGGTGGCCGTGACGACCAATGTGTGTTCGAACTGTGCTGAGAGGGCTTTGTCTTTGGTGACCACGGTCCAACCGTCATCCCACAGGTCCCAGGCGATAGTACCGAGTGTGAGCATGGGTTCGATGGTGAACACCATGCCCTCTTCCATAATCTCGCTGTGGGCGGGGGCTGCGTCGTAGTGGGGAATGATCAGGCCCGAGTGGAATTCTTTGCCCACGCCGTGGCCAGTGAAATCGCGCACCACCCCGTAACCGAAGCGATTGGCGTAGGCCTCGATCGCGCGCCCGATGACGTTGACTTCCCGGCCAGGCTTCACCGCCCGGATGCCTCGCATGAGAGCTTCCTCGGTGCGTTCCATCAGCAGTGAGGCTTCCTCGCTCACCTCACCCACCCCAAAAATCCGGTTGGTATCGCCGTGAAACCCATCGAGGTATGCGGTGACATCGAGGTTCACGATGTCACCCTCTTCTAACACCGTGTCGTCGGGGATGCCGTGGCAGATGACCTCGTTGAGGGAGGTGCAGCAGGACTTGGGAAAGCCGCGATATCCGAGGGTGGAGGGGTAGGCGCCGTGGTCGAGAAGGTACTCGTGCACTATCCGGTCAATCTCATCCGTCGTCATCCCCGGAGTGACGACCTTTTCGACTTCCGCGATGGCGCCTGCCGCGATGCGGCCGGCACGACGAATGCCTTCGATTTCATCGGCGGAGTAGTGGTCTCCGGAAAAGCCCTCGCGAGGGTTCTTCTTACCCACATATTCCGGTCGCGCAATAGACGCGGGGACCTCACGCCAGGGAGAAATCACCCCGGGAATCAACACACCCTCCGCGTTTTTTGGCACCCTTAGAGTTTAGGCATCGCATCCGAGCAGACTCGACGGGGGAGACGTGGCCGACGAAGACAAGAAATGGTGGTTCAACCACCACACGGGTGAGGTCGAATATGGCCGCAAGTCACTTTCGATGCATCGGGATGGCCCCTACGACTCTGAAGAAGAAGCGCGACGTGCACCAGAGATCGCGAAAGAACGCGCCCGCGCGTGGGCGGACGAAGACTCAGAGGACTAGTCCTCGAAGACGTGTTTTTCTTCGGGGAATGAGCCGTTTCGCACGTCGTCACGCCAGCGCTCAACCGACGACACCATCGTCTCGCCCAAGCTCGCGTATTGCTCGACAAATCGAGGGATCCGCCCGGTGTTGACTCCGAGAAGGTCCGTCCACACCAGAATTTGCCCGTCGGTGTGACGCCCCGCTCCAATACCGATGGTGGGAATGTGGAGGGCGTGCGACGCCTCAGCAGCCACTGATTCGGGCACCATCTCAATCACGACGGCAAAAGCTCCCGCTGCTTCAACGGCTTTCGCGTCTTCCAAGAACGCCTCTTTGCCTTCTCCGCGGGCTTGGACGACGTGGCCACCCAGTCCGTGTTCGCTCTGCGGGGTGTAGCCCACGTGCCCCATCACGGGAATACCAGCTTGGACAATGCGCTCAATCTGCGCGGTCGAGCGCACACCGCCCTCCAACTTCACTGCGTGAGCGCCGGTTTCCTTCATAAACCGCACCGCAGTGTGTAACGCCTCATCGGGTCCCGATTCGTAGGACCCAAAGGGCAAATCGGCGACCACTAGAGCGCGCTTGGCCGCGCGAACGACCGCCCGGGTGAGTGGGATGAGTTCGTCTACCGTGGTCGGAACGGTGGTGTCGTGACCGAAGACGACGTTTCCGGCGGAATCTCCCACGAGAAGAAAGTCGACGCCCGCTTGGTCAAACAGCCCAGCGCTCAAATAGTCGTAGCTCGTGAGACCCACGATTTTGGTGCCGGAGGCTTTCGCCTGGGCAAAATGACGCACGCGCACGCGCTTAGTCGGCTCGGCCATGCCCTACAGACTAGCCCGGCCGCACACTCTGCGTGCGGGCGGTGACCGGAAGACGCCGGTCTCGGCCAAACGCGACGCTAGAGACCCGAGGCCCGATGGCGCCCTGGCGGCGCTTCCACTCGGCGCGGTCGACCAGGGTCACAATTTTCGCCACCACCTCGGAGTCGTAGCCCTTCGCCACTATTTGGGGGTGGTCGAGGCCCTGGACAATCAGCAAATCCAAAATCTCGTCCAACACGTCGTATTCGGGCAGGCTGTCTTGGTCGGTTTGACCCGGCCGAAGCTCCGCACTGGGGGGCTTTTCGATGGAGCTCAGTGGAATCGGGGGCACGTCACCGCGGAGTCTCGCCTGCTCGTTTCGCCACCGGGCCAACTCCCACACCATCGTTTTGGGGACGTCTTTGATCGGCGCAAAACCGCCGACACTGTCGCCATAGATCGTGGAATACCCCACGGCCAACTCGGACTTGTTGCCCGTGGTGAGTACCAGCTGGCCTTCCATATTGGAAATTGACATCAGCACGACCCCGCGGGCGCGGGCCTGGACATTTTCTGCCGCGAGACCCTCCAAGCCCAGTTGGTTATCGAAGGGCGCCACCAAATCGGCGATGGGTTCAACGCGGAAGTTCAATCCCAGGTTCTCGGCGAGCTCTTTTGCATCGTCTTTCGAATGCCCGCTGGAATAGCGACTGGGCAACGACACTCCGTAAACGCGCTCGGGGCCGAGGGCATCGGATGCGATGACCGCGCACACGGCCGAATCGATACCTCCAGAGAGGCCCAAAATGACCCCGGGGAAGCCGTTTTTGTCGACGTAGTCGCGGGTGCCGGTCACCAGCGCCCGCCAGACCAACTCGAGGTCGTCTAGTTCGTCACTCACCACCGGTTGAGCGGCCTCAGTAGTCGACGGCGTGCGGGGTTCCAGGACAATCAACTGAGTGTTTTCGGGAACATCCCACTGCGTCGCTGCGGGGGCAGAAATCGTCACGACCTGAAGGTCTTCGTCAAAGACGGGAAGCCGGGTCAACACGGTTCCCTGAGCATCCACCGCCACCGAATCACCGTCAAACACCAAGTCGTCTTGACCGCCGACGAGGTTGGTGTACACCACGGCACAGCCCATTTCGGTGGCCCGGCGCTTGACCAGCGGCAATCGCACCTCGTCCTTATCCCGCTCAAATGGGGACGCATTAGGAACCAACAGGACCCCCACCGGGAGGGCCCCCATGGTGGCCACCGGGCCACTTTCTCGCCACAGGTCTTCGCAAATCACGATCCCGCAGTCAATCCCACCGATCCGGGCCACGAGGTAGTCGGAGCCGGGGAGGAAGGTGCGGAACTCGTCAAACACGGAGTAGTTGGGCAAGTGGTGTTTGTTGTATCGACCTTTGACGACACCGTGCTGGATCACACTGGCAGAGTTGTGTGCCTGCTGGGGGTGTGCCGGGTTGTATTGGTCGGTGGGCGGGGGGAAGGGGCCATCCGGGTGGCCTAGCACCACGACCAGTTCGCCCAGGCCCCGGGCATCTAATTCTTGGGCAAACCAATCAACAGATTCTCGGCAGCGGTTTAAAAAGTCATCCCGCAGCGCCAGATCTTCAATGGGGTAACCACTGAGTGCCAATTCGCCGGTCACCATGACGTCCGCGCCCAAATCCCACGCGCGTTGGGCGTCTTCGAGTAGGCGCTGGAGATTGCCCGAGATGAACCCTACAACGGGGTTTGTTTGGGCGATGGCCACCCTCAGTTCCGGCATAACCAGTAGCCTAATAGTGGCCACATCGTCCAAGACTTGAGTGGGGTTGTTCCCGATGGATAAGCAACAAGAATTTGTTCTGCGCACAATCGAAGAGCGCGGAGTGAAATTCATTCGTCTGTGGTTCACCGACGTCGTCGGCACCCTCAAAATGGTCGCCATTGCGCCCGCCGAAGTGGAGGGCGCGTTCGCTGAGGGCCTCGGAATCGACGGCTCGTCCATCCAAGGGTTCACCCGCGCGTTCGAAGCTGACGTGTTGGCGCACCCCGACCCCGGCACCTTCCAAATCCTGCCCTGGCGCGGTGAAATCGACCCCACGGCTCGCATGTTCTGCGACATTGCGACTCCGGATGGTGAGCCGGCCGTGTCTGACCCCCGCTATGTGCTCAAGCGCACCCTTCAGAGGGCAGCGGACCGGGGATTCACCTTCTACACCCACCCCGAAATCGAGTTTTATCTTCTCAAGTCCAGCGAACCGGGACCGCACGGCCTCGAGCCCGTCGACAAAGCCGGCTACTTCGACAACGTGCCCGGCGGTACCGCCCACGACTTCCGTCGCCGCGCGGTGAGAATGCTCGAAGACCTGGGCATTTCGGTGGAATTTAGCCACCACGAAGGCGGCCCCGGTCAAAACGAAATCGATCTTCGTTACGCCGACGCGCTCACCATGGCCGACAACATCATGACCTTCCGCACTGTGGTGAAAGAGGTCGCCATCGAACAGGGCGTCTATGCGACGTTCATGCCGAAGCCTTTCGCTGACCACCCCGGTTCGGGCATGCACACCCACCTCTCGCTCTTTGAGGGTGACACCAACGCCTTCTTCGACCAGTCACAGACCTATCAGCTCTCTACCGTGGGCCGACAGTTTGTGGCCGGTTTGCTCACTCACGCCCCTGAGATCACAGCGGTCACCAACCAGTTCGTGAACTCTTATAAGCGACTGTGGGGTGGCCACGAAGCCCCCAACTACATCACCTGGGGTCACAACAACCGCTCAGCTCTCGTCCGCGTGCCGCTGTACAAGCCCGGCAAGGGTCAAAGCGCTCGCATCGAGTACCGCGCCATGGACTCCGCAGCCAACCCGTATCTCGCGTTCGCGCTGCTTCTCGCCGCAGGGCTCAAAGGCATCGAAGAAGGTTACGAACTGCCGCCAGAGGCCGAAGACACGGTGTGGGAGCTCAGTAATCAAGAGCGGCGTGCCCTCGGTTACAAAGCTCTCCCCACGAGCCTCGACCACGCGCTGAACGTCATGGAGGAAAGCGAACTCGTCGCTGACACCCTCGGTGAGCAGGTGTTCAACTACGTGCTGCGCAATAAGCGGCTTGAGTGGGAGAAATACCGCGCCCAGGTGACACCGTTCGAACTCGAGTCGAACCTGGAGCTGCTCTAGGCCAGAGAGGGGCTCAACGATGCCTCGTGGTTTAGGCCTGAGTGAACTTGCCCGGCTGGGTTTTGCCGAACTCACCGAGGCGAGAAATCGCCTCGACCAGCTGGGAATCGATGCGGAGCCATTTGCCGCCGCCGCCCACCCGGATCGAGCGGTGGAGTGGTGGCAACGATTACGAGAGGTAGACCCCTCGCTCTTTGACACCCATCTGGGGTCAGAAGCTGGTCGGGACCCACTCATTCGACTGGTGGGGGCATCAGATGGGCTCGCCGAGTTCCTCAAGCGTCGCCCCGAGGTGTGGCCCACTCTTGCCCAGACGGTCTCGGGACCTCGTGATCGTGACGAGGTTGTGGCGCAGTGGCGCGGCGAGATTGCCGGTCTCGACTACGACCAATCTGTTGTTGCCCTTCGTGTTGCCTATCGACGAGAACTCATGCGCCTCGCGCTGTGGGACACGGTGCAACATGCCCCAATCGACGCCGTCGATGTGGTGGCACGGGGTCTCGCTGATTTGGCTGATGCGGCAATCGAAGTCGCTATTGATATCGCGAGGGCGCAACTGGGGCTCTCCTCTGACGATGTTCCGCTTGCCGTGATTGCGATGGGAAAGGCGGGAGCGCGAGAGCTGAACTACCTGAGTGACGTTGATGTGATTTACGTCACGGAAGCAACGGACCCAGAATCGCAGGACACGGTGCTTCGTGGCGCGACGGCTCTGGCCCAGTCTCTCCAGCGCATCATCGGCGAGTTTTCGAGCGAACCGGGACTGTGGGAAGTCGATGCCAATCTTCGCCCCGAAGGCAAAGACGGGGCTCTGGTACGCACACTCGATTCACACGTCGCCTATTACCAGCGCTGGGCCAAAGATTGGGAGTTTCAGGCACTCATTAAGGCCCGACCGATGGCGGGCTCGATGGAGTTGGGTGCTCGCTACCGTCAGGCTCTGGAGCCGCTCATTTGGGCCGCGTCGACTAGGCAGGGTTTTGTGGAGCAGGTGCAGCGCATGCGCGAGCGCGTGACCGAACACATTCCCGCGGATGAAGTGGACATTCAGCTCAAACTGGGTCCGGGCGGTTTGCGCGATGTGGAATTCACGATTCAATTACTCCAGCTCGTCCACGGAGGAGCAGACCCGGACGTTCGGGTACCCGACACATTGGGAGCCTTGCGCGCCCTTGCCTCCAAAGGCTACGTAGGGCGCCCCGAAGCCGCCGAGTTTGACCGGGCGTATCGCCTGCTTCGCACGCTGGAACACCGACTCCAATTACGTCACCTCAAGCGCACTCACTTGATGCCTCGTGACGAAGAAGACCTTCGGATTTTGGCCCGTGCGTCAAAAATCGCGGAGAACGCTGAGTCGCTGGTGGAACGCTGGAGGGAAACCCAGCGCCAAGTGCGAAGCCTGCACGAGAAGTTGTTTTATCGCCCGCTTCTTCAAGCCATTGCTGGTCTGGGAACCGACGAGGGCGTCGAACTCACCAGCGAACAGGCTGCGGACCGTCTTCGGGCGACCGGTTTTGTCGACCCTGAGGGCGCCATCAACCACATCACCGCACTCACCCAGGGTGTTTCCCGTCGCGCCCAAATCCAACGCAACCTTCTCCCGGTCATTTTGCGGTGGCTCGCCGATGGCACCGACCCCGACCGGGGTTTGCTGGCGTTTCGGCGTCTCAGTGACAACCTGGGGGAGTCGAACTGGTTTTTGCGCATGCTGCGCGACTCTTCGGGGGCAGCGCAGCGCCTCACCCGGGTGCTCGCCACCAGTGGGTATGTGGGCGCACTACTCGAGCGTGTTCCTGACGGCGCCGGGTGGCTCGATAACCCGGACGACCTCGTTCCTCGGGAGAGGGAAACACTCCTGGGTGAAGTGGCCTCAATCGCCGAGCGATATCAAGACGATGTCGACAGCGGCGCCAATGCGCTGCGACAGCTGCGCAGACGAGAGCTACTGCGACTTGCGATGGCCAGCATCGTGGGAGAGATTGAGACGATTCCACTGGGCAATGCCCTCACCGAATTGACCGAGGTGTATTTAGAAGGCGCGTGGCGCCTCGCAGCCGCCGCAATGGAAGGGGTCGAATTCGCGATCATTGCGATGGGTAGATTCGGCGGCGGCGAACTGGGATTCGCCTCTGATGCCGACGTGGTGTACGTCGTGCGCGACGGGGGTGCGGGCGATGACACCCACAATCGCGGCATCGAGCTCGTGCGGGAAATCACCCGCATCACCGAAGACGTGCTCTTTCCCTTCGAATTGGATGCGGGATTGCGCCCAGAAGGAAAAAACGGGCCCATGGTGCGCAGCCTCGATGCCTACCAGGCTTACTACGACCGCTGGGCGCTGAGCTGGGAAGCACAAGCACTCCTGCGCGCGCGGTATGTTGTGGGGGACGAGTCACTCCGCACTGACTTTATGGCGATGGCGAATAGCATTCGCTACCCCGATGCTTTTCCCTCTGACGCCCTACGAGAAATCAGGCGCATCAAGGCCCGGGTCGAATCGGAGCGGCTGCCGCAGGGTGCCGACCCGACTCGGCATGTGAAGTTGGGGCGGGGGTCGCTCAGCGATGTGGAGTGGCTCGTGCAATTACTCCAACTGCGCTACGCGGGACATCACGAGAGCCTGCGCCGAGCCGACACCCTGGGAACCCTCCACGCACTGGCTGAGGAAGGTGTTGTTCCGGACGCCGACGTGACGGTGCTCAGTAATGCGTGGCTTCTCTCATCCGAGCTTCGAAACGCCCTCACGCTCTTTCGAGTGGCCCCTGATGTTCTGCCCGTCGATCGGCACGTGCTGGAGGGCGCGGCGCGATTGATGGGCTACCCACCGCGCAGCGCAAGTCGGTTAGAAGAGCACTATTTGCGCACTACCCGCTTGTCGAGGCAAGCATTCGAGCGCCACTTCTTCGAGTAACAACAAACGGGGCGGTCCGAAGACCGCCCCGCTGCCAGGTGTTGGTTAGACGCTGTAGTACATCTCGTACTCGAACGGGTGCGGACGCTGTGCGTAGGGCAGCAACTCCGCCTCGCGCTTGTAGTCGATCCACGCGCCGATGAGGTCCTCGGTGAACACGCCACCCTGCGTGAGGAACTCGTGGTCGTTTTCCAGTGCCACCAGGGCCTCTTCGAGGCTGCCCGGGACCTGAGGAATGCCCTTGGCTTCCTCGGGCGGCAGCTCGTAGAGGTCCTTGTCGACGGGCTCGTGAGGCTCAATCTTGTTCACGATTCCATCCAGACCAGCCATCATCTGAGCGGCGAAGGCGAGGTAGGGGTTACCCGAGGAGTCCGGAGCGCGGAATTCGATGCGCTTCGCCTTCGGGTTGGTGCCGGTGATCGGGATACGAATCGCAGCCGAGCGGTTACCGGCCGAGTAGACCAGGTTGACCGGAGCTTCGAAGCCCTTGACCAGACGACGGTAGGAGTTGATGGTCGGGTTGGTGAAGGCCAACACGGCGGGAGCGTGCTTGAGCAGACCACCGATGTACCAGCGGGCGATGTCGGAGAGACCTCCGTAGCCAGCCTCGTCGTAGAACAGCGGCTTGCCGTCGTTCCACAGCGACTGGTGGGTGTGCATGCCCGAACCGTTGTCGCTGAAGAGTGGCTTCGGCATGAAGGTTGCGGTCTTGCCCCACTGCTCGGCGGTGTTCTTGACGATGTACTTGAACTTCAAGATGTCATCAGCCGAGTGAACCATGGTGTTGAAGCGGTAGTTGATTTCGTTCTGACCCGCGGTACCCACTTCGTGGTGGCTGCGCTCAACCAGTAGACCCACCTCAGCGAGCTTCAGGCAGATGTCGTCACGAATGTCGGCCATCTTGTCGACCGGGGTGACAGGGAAGTAGCCACCCTTGTAGGGGGTCTTGTTGGCCAGGTTTCCACCCTGCTCGACGCGGCCGGTGTTCCACGCGCCTTCTTCGGAGTCGACCGAGTAGAAGCTCGTGTGCTGGTTCACTTCGTAACGCACGTCGTCGAAGATGAAGAATTCGGCTTCCGGTGCGAAGAATGCGGTGTCGGCGATACCGGTCGAGGCGAGGAACTTCTCCGCCTTCTTCGCGACCTGACGGGGGTCGCGACCGTAGATTTCACCGTTGCGCGGGTTGTAGATGTCAAAGAGCATCACCAGGGTGCGCTCGGCGCGGAACGGGTCCACGTACGCAGTGGTGACGTCGGGGATGAGCTGAAGGTCAGATTCGTGAATCGACTGGAAGCCTCGGATGGAGGAGCCGTCGAAGAGCTGGCCCACGGTGAAGAACTCTTCATCCACGGTGCTCGCCGGAATGTTGAAGTGCTGCTGCACTCCGGGTAGATCGGTGAATCGAATGTCAAGGAACTTGACGTCGGTGTCCTTGATGAAGGAGAGCACCTCAGACGAATTGGAAAACATTTACACTCCCTGTGTTCATAACTGAAACTGCCACTTACTAGTGACGTCTCTCAGAGTAAGCCGGGGGCATAACGCCGGGGTATCTGAAATGTTTCGGTGATGTTACGCCTCACCCCACCTACACTGAGAATCGATGGCTCACAACGACACCTACTGGCCCGGAAAAGACTTTGGCTTACCCGCAGAGGGCCCACGAAGCGCCCCCAGCTGGTCACGCCGCATCGGCGCCCTGGCAATCGACTGGGGTATTTCGATGCTGATTGCCTGGCTGTTCTATGGCTACGACGGTCTCGCCATTTTGATGGTATTCATCGTCATCAATGCCCTTGGTGGGCTCATGTTTGCCGGATCCCCCGGGCACCTCGCACTGCGCATTCGGATTGCCCCCGTCTCGGGCGGGCGACTGGGGGTGTGGGCGCCGCTGATCAGGCCGCTCTTGATTGCCCTCGTGATTCCGCCACTAATCAACGACAAGGACATGCGCGGGGCGCACGACCGATTGGTCGGAACCGTTCTCGTCAGCCGCTAACTCAGCGCGGCTTGGGAGCGCGCATTTTGTAGGGGTCGATCCCCTTGGGAATGGGCATATCGCCCGGCTTCTTGAGCGACTCCAGGCGGTTTGCCACCGCGAGCACCTCGGCTTTGTTGAGCTCCTTCTTGAGCTTGTTCATCGCTTTGCGCAGGCCCTTGAGTGAGACCGCGTCGTCTTCTGAGCCCACGTGCAATACGTGAATCGTGACCTGGGGTACGGCGCGCTGCACGTGGCGGCGCTCGTCGTTGATGAGCTTCTGGGCGCGGGCCTTCGAGCCCTCCGAAATCAACACCACGCCACACTTGCCGACAGCGCGATACACGGCGTCGCGGGTGCGGGGGTTCACGGCAACGGGGTATTCCTGGGCTTGCCACGCGCGGCGAAGGCCGTTTTGCAACACGGCACCTACCGCGCCGGACTGGCCTTCAATTTGCTTGTACGCCATGGTTTCAGCGCGGTTACCCAAGATGACGAGCGCGAGGAGAACACCACCTAAGACACCGGTGATGATCCACAACACCAAACCGAAGATGCCCGAAGGAATAATCGTCAGCGGCAGCACAATTCCCAACGCAACGGGCACCACGAAGGCGACAATCAGAATCGGAACAAGCGCTTTATCGGCTTTGCGCGTCATTTGGAAGACGCGCCAGAGCTGGGTCATTCGACCCGGTTCTTTTTCCACCTCAGCCATGTCTAGATTCCCAGTACGTCGTCAAACTGGCCGGCCTCGAGGCGTTCCTTCACCTGGGTGAGGAAGCGGGCGGCGTCAGCTCCGTCGATGATGCGGTGGTCGTAGCTCAGCGCCAGGTACACCGTCTGACGAACCGCAATGGCGTCCACGCCGTCCTTGCTGACGACCACGGGTTTCTTTTGCACAGTTCCGGTGCCCAAGATGGCCACCTGGGGGAGGAACACCACGGGGGTGTCAAACAGTGCGCCGCGAGATCCGGTGTTGGTCACCGTGAAGGTGCCTCCGGAGAGCTCGTCTGGGCCGACCTTGTTCTCCCGCGTACGGGCAGCCAGATCAGCAATGTCGTGTGAAATCTGCGCCAGGCTCTTCGACCCGGCGTCGCGCAGCACGGGGGTAAGAAGGCCGCGCTCAGTGTCGACTGCAATCGAAATGTTCTCGGTTGCGGCGTAGACGATGTTCTCGCCGTCAACCGTCGCATTGATAATCGGGTGGCTTTGCAGGCCCTCGGCGGCGGCGCGGACAAAGAAGGGGAGGAAGCTCAGTTTTCCGCCGGTTTGGCGCACAAAGTTTTCCTGCACGCGCGCACGCATCTTGGCTACTTCAGTGACGTCTACTTCGACCACAGTGGTGAGCTGGGCGGTCTGCTGCATCGAGGCGACGGCGCGCTCGGCGATGACTTTACGCAGACGCGACATCGGGACGGTCGTGCCACGCAGCTCCGACACCGCAGCGGGAGCGGCAGGTGCCGCGGGGGCCTGAGCCGCCGTCGCGGCGACAGCGGGTGCTGCAGGAGCGGCGTTCAACACGTCTTCCTTGCGAATCCGCCCACCGACTCCGGTACCGGTCACGGAATTCAGATCCACCCCGCGCTCCTGAGCGAGCTTGCGGACAATGGGGGTCACATACGCAGCACCATCGGAGGCAGGTGCGGCGTCTGCCGCAGGAGCAACCACCGGAGCAGGAGCGACTGGCTGGGCTACCGGAGCAGGTGCTGCCGGTGCGGGAGCAGGAGGTGCGGGTGCGGCCGCGGGCGCTGGAGGCGCCACGGGAGTAACGGGTTGTGGAGCCGGGGGAGCAGGTTCGGCTGCTACCGGTGCGGGGGCAGCGGGGGCTTCGGCCACCGGCTCAGCCGTGGGGGCAGCAGGCGCGGCACCGGCCTCACCCACGCGTGCCAACACGGCACCCACCTCGACGGTCTCGTCTTCACCGACGAGAATCTCTTGAATCACACCCGCGACGGGCGAGGGAATTTCGGTGTCGACTTTGTCGGTGGAGATTTCCACGATCGGTTCGTCGACGGCCACGGTGTCTCCGACGGCTTTTAGCCAGCGGGTGACGGTGCCTTCGGTGACGGATTCGCCGAGGGCGGGGAGAGTGATGTCACTCATTTTTCTTCCTGACTCCTATCGCGGACTTGTGGTCCTAGAGGGCGTGTAGGGGTTTTCCGGCGATCGCCATGAAGGCCTCGCCGAGTGCTTCGTTCTGGGTGGGGTGAGCGTGAATGAGGGGCGCGATGTCTTCGGGGTAGGCATCCCAGTTCACAGCAAGTTGCGCTTCAGCAATCAACTCGCCGACGCGCGCTCCAATCATGTGGACACCGAGCACGGGGCCATCCACTTCCCGAACGACCTTGATGGATCCGGCGGTCTCGAGGATGTGAGACTTTCCGTTTCCGGCCAAGTTGTAGTCGTAGACGGCGACCTTGTCCTCGCCGAACTTTTCTTTGGCGGCTTTTTCCGACAGTCCCACCGAGGCCACTTCGGGCTCGGAATAGGTGACTTTAGGAATCATCTGGTCGGAAATCACGACCGGGTTCAATCCTGCGATTTCCTCTGCGACAAAGATTCCGTGTTGGAATCCACGGTGAGCCAGCTGCAGGCCCGGCACAATGTCACCCACGGCATACACGCCAGGGATGTTGGTGCGCAGGCGCTCGTCAGCGAGGACCCAACCGCGGTCCATGGTGATACCGACTTCTTCAAAACCCATGCCTTCGGTCTGCGGTCCGCGACCTACCGCGACCAACATGAGCTCAGCTTCGAAGGTTTGGCCGTCTTCCAAAGTGACCACGACACCCTGGTCGTTTTGGGTCACACTTTGGAACTTCACGCCCAGCGAGAAATTGATGCCGCGCTTGCGGTACGCCCGCTCAAATTGCTTCGACACCGACTCGTCTTCGTTGGGCACCAAGTGCGGTAGCGCTTCGATGATGGTGACCTCAGAACCGAATGAGCGCCACACGCTCGAAAACTCCACTCCGATCACGCCACCACCCAAGACGATGACGGACTTCGGCACGTAGTCAAGCTGAAGCGCCTGCTCCGAAGTAATCACTCGCCCGCCGATTTCCAGACCGGGAAGTGTGCGGGGGTACGAGCCGGTCGCAAGAACCACGTTCTTTCCGGTCACGGTGTCATCGCCCACCTGGACGGTCGTGGGGGAGATCAGCTTTCCCGCACCTTCGATGGTGGTGATGCCACGGGCTTTAATCAGCCCCTGCAGGCCCTTGTGTTTGCTTGAGACGATGCCATCGCGGTAGGTGTTCACGGCGGGAAGGTCGATTCCTTCCAAGGTGGCCTTGACACCGAACATTTCCGAGTGACGGGCAGAATCGGCAACTTCGGCGGCGTGCAACAGCGCCTTCGTCGGGATGCAGCCGACGTGCAGACAGGTGCCACCCACCTTTGACTTTTCAATCAGGCCAACGGACATTCCCAGTTGGCTGGCGCGCAGTGCCGCGGCGTAGCCGCCGGATCCTGCACCTAAAACGACAAGGTCAAAGTTGTGGTCGGTCACCAGGTTGACTCCTCGCAATAGCGGATGGGGGCGTGTACTGCCACCCGGCCTCCCAGCCTACTACTGGCTGGGAAGGGGTAAACCCTTCTCGGCGGTATCGAGCACTAGCTCGATCAACGTGCGCACGACCGCGCCGGTGGGGCCTTTCGGGGTGAAGCCATAGGGTCCCGATGAGTTTGACGCGGGTCCCGCAATATCCAGATGCGCCCAGGGGATACGAACCTTTTTGCCGTCAATCTCACGCTCGCCAATGAACTCGCGGAGAAACAATCCGGCGACCAGCATCCCGCCCAGCGTGCTGCCGGTGGCAACATTGGCCACATCGGCCACGTCACTTTCTAGTCCTTTTCGAAGCTCCTCCGGCAGCGGCATCGGCCACACCAGCTCACCCTGATTCGATGCGGATTCTTGGATGAGTTCTCGAGCACCCTCGTGGCCCATCAGACCCGCGTAGCGCTCACCCAGTGCCACCCGAGCGGCGCCGGTCAAGGTCGCCACATCGACAATCAGGTCGGGCCCTTCCTCACTAGCGGCCTGCAGACCGTCGGCGAGAACCAGGCGTCCCTCCGCGTCGGTGTTCAACACTTCGACCGTCTTGCCCCCGCGGATTGTGATCACATCGTTGGGCCGCAGCGCGGTACCAGAGGGCATGTTCTCTGCCAGACACATCCACGCCGTCACTGCCACCGGGGCCTGCAACTTGGCCGCCGCCATGATGGCCCCCGCCACCGTGGCCGACCCGGTCATGTCGTATTTCATGCCCACCATTGAGGCAGCCGGCTTGAGTGAGAGGCCACCGGAGTCAAACGTGATTCCTTTACCGACGAGGGCCACGTGAGCCTTCGCCCCCTCAGGGCGGTAGCGCAGTGCCACGAGGCGCGGCGGGCGGCTCGATCCGCCACCAACCCCCAAGATTCCGCCAAATCCTTCTGTGGCGAGGCGTTGTTCGTCAAACACTTCAACCTCAATGGGGAGGTCGGCGCAGGCGTCGGTGACGAGTTCGGCGTAGTGAGCAGGGTATAGCTCGTTCGGCGGAGTATTGACTCGATCGCGCACCCAATACACGCTCTGCGCAGTCACGACGGCGCGCCTGAGGCTTTCGCCATCGAGTGCGCCACGGACAATCAGCGCCGCAAAGTCGACCGCGTCATCCTTTTTAGCTTTCGCTCCTTGGAAGCGGTAGCCACCCAATAGGCCACCCTCAATCGCAGCCTGAGTCTGCAAAGGACCCTCACCAGGGAGAGAGAGGGCAATCGTTGCTTTCTGACCCGCCGCCCGGACACCTGCCCCGGCGGCGTAGCGCACCGCGGCAGCGTCTGGCACGTTACTCGCCACTCCCACCATCACGATGGTGCGCGCTGACCAGTGCGCGGGGCTCGGTATCGAGCGGACCTCATCGGCAGTGGCTTTCATCCCCACGGCTTCCGCCGAGGAGAGTAACCAGGAGCGATCTTCGTCACTGAGAGACGGATCAGCGATTTCCAGGCCATCGTCGCCGGGGGTCACCCCCAGAACAATGGCATCGGCTGCCAATTCGGCGAGAGGTGTGGTGGAGAGTTCAACGGAAGGAAGAGTCACTCGCACATGGTATCGGCGCTCGCTGTCTGCCCAGAGAGAATTTCGAGTGGGACTAAAGGTGAAGGGTCGTAGCATGGGGGCACATGTTTGATGACGCGCTATTTCGACCGGCTTCCGCTGCCCCGGATGTCCCCGAAGGGTTGCCCCTTGTCGCTGGTTTGACGGGTTTTGCCGACGCCGGAGGCGCGGTGTCTCAGCTGATCGAGTGGATGGGTGACACCCTGGAGTGCCACGAGATCGGCCGGTTTAATAACGACGCACTCTTGGATTACCGTGCGCGCCGGCCGGTGTTCCAATTTGATGAAACCCACCTGACGGATTTTCAGCCGCCAAAGCTCTCGCTCTCATTGGTAAGAGACGAACTTGGGCAGCCCTTCCTGTTTCTCGCCGGTTACGAACCGGACATGCGCTGGGAGAGTGCGACAGCAGAGATAGTCGACATGATTTCTCGCTTCAAGGTCCAGTCGACCACCTGGGTTCACGCCATTCCGATGCCGGTTCCCCACACCCGCACACTGGGTGTCACGGTCAGTGGGAACCGTCCGGAGCTCACCGATAAGTTTTCGGTCTGGCGCCCCACTACAGGTGTCCCGGGCACGATGATGCATTTGGTGGAGTGGAACCTCCAGGGTAAAAACCACCCTGTTGCCGGGTTTGTGGTCTTAGTGCCGCACTATCTTGCCGACACGGAGTTCCCGGTCGCGACGGTGACCGCATTGGAATCGCTCACAGCTGCCACCGGCAGAATTTTCCCCACTGATTCACTGCGGGAACAGGGCCGCACATTCCTCGCGGGTATCAGCGACCAAGTGGAAAACAACGAAGAGCTGCAGCGACTCGTGGGAGTGCTGGAAACTCGGCATGACTCTTACATGGAAGACAACCCGTTGGCCTCGCCGTTGATGGACGAAGCGGGAGAAGTGCCCAGCGCCGAAGCCATCGCCCAGGAGCTGCAAAACTTCCTTGCCCACCAAGAAAGCTCCGAACAAAGTGAACCGCCCCTGGGCGAAACTCCCCAATAGTCGGTCACCAGCGGAAACGTGCCATAATGGGGGCTTAGTCCCTTCAAGGCGGGTTCTGCCCACTTGACAAGGGGCTTCCTACTGCCCGAAACAGTGAAGTAGGTGTGCCATGGCGGCAAACCAGAAAAAGCCATCGGACAACAAGCCTCGCGGTCTGATTGGCCGGCTACGGGGCGCCCTCACTGGGGGCGCGCAAAAACCCGCGCCGACCAGCACGGCCGAGAAACCTCAGACGAAAACGTCAGCCAAGAAAGCGACCACTCCCTCAGTGACTACTGCCGCAAAAAAGACCACCGCCTCAGCACCTAAGAAGCCCGCAACAAAGAACGCTCCCGCAAAGCCCGCAGCAAAACCTGCCGCGAAGAAGACCCCTGCGAAGCCAGCCGCAAAGCCAGCGGCTAAGCCAGTCGCAAAGAAGGCTCCTGCGAAGCCAGCAGCAAAACCTGCGGCTAAGCCCGCTGCGAAGAAGGCACCTGCCAAGCCCGCAGCCAAACCTGCCGCGAAGAAGGCACCTGCGAAGCCTGCTACAAAGCCAGCGGCTAAGCCCGCTGCAAAGAAGACCCCTGCGAAACCTGCCGCGAAGCCTGCGGCGAAGAAAGCGCCTGCCAAGCCAGCGGCGAAGCCCGCAGCAAAGAAAGCGCCTGCCAAGACTGCCGCAAAGCCGGCGGCTAAACCTGCTGCCAAGAAAGCACCTGCCAAGCCCGCAGCGAAGCCCGCAGCTGCATCAACAAAGGCGCCAGCAAAGACTGCTGCGACCAAAAAGCCCGCTGCCAAGAAAGACTCTGCTGCAGC
>JBMSHQ010000016.1:0-20670 GCA_049416945.1 Pontimonas sp.
CATCGCATCGAGCGCCAGGCGCAGTGCCGTCACGGCACTTTGCTGACCGGGGTCTGATGCGTCGCGGTAGGCGCGTTCTTTCACCAGTTCGAGATAGTCATCACAGAATGTCCAAAAGAACGATTCGGTCACTTCTAGTGCCCGTGCGTGGTCAAACGCCTCATACGCTGCCGTCGCCTCGGTGATGACCTTCTTCAGTTGCGAGAGCATGTCGTGATCGAGTGGCTCAGTCACCTCACCACCCTCGCCGCTAAACGAGTAGGCAAACTTCGAGGCGTTGAGCACCTTAATCGCGAGGCGCCGTCCAATTTTGATCAGCTTCGGGTTTTGCGGATCAAAGGCGGCGTCGGTTCCGAGCCGCGAGGAGGCCGCCCAGTAGCGGACGGCATCTGAACCGTGCTCGTCCAACATGCCCTGGGGGGTGACCACGTTGCCCTTTGACTTCGACATTTTCTTGCGGTCGGGGTCGACGATAAAGCCTGAAATTCCGGCGTTTTTCCACGGAATGGTTCCGTGTTCCAACTCCGAGCGAAGCACAGTAGAAAACAGCCAGGTGCGAATGATGTCTTGGCCTTGACTGCGCAGGTCGTAGGGAAATACGAGGTCAAACAGCTCGGGGTCGCTCACCCAGCCACCGGCGATTTGCGGGGTCAGGCACGACGTCGCCCAGGTATCCATGATGTCGGCTTCTCCGACAAACCCGCCCGGTACACCGCGCTGGTCTTCGCTGAAGCCGGGGGCAGGTTGCGACGCCGGGTCAACCGGCAACATTGACTCGTCGGGGGTAATTACCTGATTGCGGTCTACTTCGCCCGATTCATCTACTCGGTACCACACGGGAATGGGAACACCGAAGAAGCGCTGGCGCGAAATCAGCCAGTCGCCACTCAAGCCGCCGACCCAGTTGTCGTAACGCACCCGCATGAACTCCGGGTGGAAGTTCACCTGCTGACCACGCTCCAACAGTCGGTTCTTCAACCCCTCGTCTCGAGAACCGTTGGTGATGTACCACTGACGAGTGGTGACGATTTCGAGGGGCTTGTCACCTTTCTCAAAAAACTTCACCGGGTGGGTAATCTTTTCGGGCTCACCAATCAGATCGCCTGATTCCGTGAGTAGCTCGACAATGCGGGCTTTGGCAGAGAACACGGTTTTGCCGGCAAGTTCGGCGTAGTGGGCAGTGCCTTGCGCGCTACCAAATTCAATGGGGGGCTGTTCGAGCACCCGCCCGTCTTCTCCCAGCATGGGGCGGGTGGGTAGGTCGAGTTCACGCCACCAGATCACGTCGGTGACATCCCCGAAGGTGCACACCATCGCAATACCCGTTCCCTTATCTTGCTGGGCCAGGTGGTGGGCCTTCACGGGGACTTCGACTCCGAAGAGTGGGGTTCGCACGGTCTTACCAAAGAGGTGTTGGTAGCGAGTGTCATCGGGGTGGGCAACCAGCGCCACACACGCGGGAATCAGCTCGGGACGGGTAGTCACAATCGTGACCGTTTCGCCATCGGCGGGGCCGTGGAAGTTCACCTTGTGATACGCCGCTGGCTGGTCTCGGTCCTCTAGTTCTGCCTGAGCCACCGCAGTGCGGAAGGTGATGTCCCACAGGGTGGGGGCGTCTGATTGGTACGCCTCACCGCGGGCGAGGTTGCGCAGAAAAGCCGTCTGTGCGGTTTTCTGCGAATGGTCGTCGATTGTGCGGTAGGTCAGTGACCAGTCGACGCTCAGACCGAGGGTGCGCCAGAGGTCCTCAAACTGCTTTTCGTCTTCGACCGTGAGCTTCTCGCACAGCTCCACGAAATTGCGTCGAGAGATGGGCACCTGTTGCTGATCTTTTGCCGCCTCGCCACGCTCGTAGGGAGGGGTGAATCCCTTTTCATAGGGCAAAGACGGGTCGCAGCGTACGCCGTAGTAGTTCTGCACTCGGCGCTCGGTGGGCAGGCCGTTATCGTCCCAGCCCATCGGGTAGAAAATTTCCTGACCGCGCATCCGCTGGTACCGCGCCTGCAAGTCCATGTGGGTGTAGCTAAAGACGTGACCGATGTGCAGGCTGCCCGACGCGGTGGGTGGGGGAGTGTCGACGGCGAACACGCCCTCTGATCCGCGCTCAAGACCTCGCTCACGATTGAACCGATAGGTTCCAGAGTCCTCCCACGATGAGGCCCATTTGGCTTCTAGTCCCTCGAGCTGTGGTTTGTCAGGAATCGACCCGGCCATGGGACCTGCTTTCTATGGGCGGCACTGAGTCCAATGTGCCTGATGGGAATGTGTTCCCATGCTACAAAACCCGCGCCGCCTTCCACGTTCAGGGAAGGCGGCGCAGGTGAGTGAGTTAGGAGCGCGGTTCGCTAATGCGCATCCGGCCCGCCTGAGCCGCGGCCAGAAGCGTAATCAGCGAGAGTGCTGCGAGCACGACACCGGGGTGCCACCACGCGTTATTGGTCGCCTCGCGCATCAGAACCAAGAGGAACGGCAGGGTTGCCGCCACTGACGCGCCCACGTTGTAGGACACGGCGAGAGCGGTATAGCGCGCTTTCTCGTCGAAGATGTCACTCATCATTCCGCCCAGTGCTGCCCAGGATGCGGTGGGCAAGATGCCACCAATCACCATGATGAGCACGAGGGTGAGGAATTGGGCGTCGAGGATGATCCAATACAGCGGGAAGCTCACGAGCATCGTGCCGAGCGCACCCCAGGCGACCACCTTCGCGGATCCCACTCGGTTGGCAAGCCACCCAAAGGTGGGAATGGTGATGAGCTGTAAGACGCTACCGATGGTGAGAGCCATGGTGAACTCCATGGGCTGGTAGCCCAACACTTCCACTCCATAGTTCGTGGTGTAGGTGTTCATCAGGGTGTAGGAGCCGTGGCCGAGCAAGGCGCCTCCGATTGCAATCACCAACGCGAATGGAGCGCGCTTGATGACCTCAAGGAAGGGGTAGCGCACGCGAGCGTCGCGCTCCAGGATCGACTTGAACACGGGGGTCTCATCGATTGACCAGCGCAGATAGAGCGCAATCAATAGAAGCGGGAACGCGCTCAGCAGAGGCAGACGCCACCAGCCGTCGGTGACGATGTTCTCGTAGGGCACGAGCAGGAAGATTGCGAGCCAGACCACGTTGGAGAGGATCGAGCCAACGGGTGAGCCCAGCTGAACGAGCGAGGCGAAGAAGCCGCGGTGTTCAGGAGCAGCGTGCTCGGTGGTGAGCGCGACGGCACCGCCCCACTCGCCTCCGAGTGAGATGCCCTGGGCGAGGCGCAGCACAACGATTGCTCCTGCTCCGATCCAACCAGCCTGTTCATAGGTGGGCAGAACACCGATGAGACCGGTGGCAACACCCATCAGCGTGATGGTGATGATGAGGGTGCTGCGCCGTCCAATTCGGTCACCGAGGTGGCCAAAGTAAATGGCGCCAAGTGGCCGAACGAAGAACGTGACGGCGAAGGTTGCAAACGAGGCCAAGACGCCGCCGACGGGGCCGAGGGGTTCGAAGAACAAGGGTCCTACGAACAGGGCCGCAAGCCAGGCGTACACGTATTGGTCGTAGGACTCAAGGGCGGTGCCGACGAATGAGGCGACAGCTACCTTCCTCGCCTGCTTGGTCTGCAGGGGGCGCTCCGTGGTGGTCATGGGGTTCCTTTCTCCACCGATATGAGAAAATAGACTAAGTCTAAAAAGTACGTCCCCCAGTATAGGAGACCCCGTGGCAAAGACCGGTCGCCCACGAGTGTCCTCTCGCGACGTCTTGGAAGAGGCGGCCACCGAATTGTTCTTGGAACAGGGTTACGCCGACACGTCCATCGACGACATTGCCTCTCGAGCGGGAGTGTCCCGCGCAACATTCTTCAACTACTTCCCGGGAAAAGTCGACGTCCTGCTCGTTGCCGTTGACCGAGCACTCGATTCATTTGAGCGTGAACTTGCCCTCGGCGTTAGCCTCGCTGACGCGATACGCGCCATCGCCCAGCACGCCACACGTTCCGATATTCCGCTACTGGTCAATCAAGCCGAGACCATGGGTGCGGCGCAAGAGGTAGAAAGCGCCCTGGCGACCAGGATGGTGCGGCTCAACCAGATTGTCGGCCTTCGTATTGCCGAGCCCACGTGGCGTTGGGCCATCGCGGGCGCAATCGCCACCGGGGCCACCCGGTGGGCACAAGGGGGCTCTGAGGACACCTCATTACTTGAGGGGATCTCTGAGCAACTGCGCTCGCTCTTTCGCGGAGACCAGGCGGATTTACAGGGAATAGTCCCCTAGACTCGTTCGCGCAGCGTTGAGCCGGCTATCACCGGTGAGCTAGCGGAAGAAAGCTCTTCGGAGTGAGTAGAACCGCTCGGGAGGGCCCGACATCGCCCAGCAACGAGAGGTGTGCGACGCACACAAGCGGGGTGGTACCGCGCCAGCGATGGCGTCCCCGTGACGATTCAGTGACACGTTGTTGGGAGCACCATGACATACCCTCGCCACCGAAAAGACGCTGGCGTCGTCCCCTCTCCGTCGTTTCCCTCTATCGAGCACGATGTGCTCGCCTATTGGGCACAACACGACACCTTCCAGCGCTCGATCGACCAGCGTGAAGGTTGCGAGGAGTGGGTGTTTTATGACGGCCCACCCTTCGCCAATGGTCTTCCCCATTACGGTCACTTGCTCACCGGATACGCCAAGGACATCTTTCCCCGCTTCCACACTATGCGTGGCAAGCAGGTGCACCGCCGCTTCGGCTGGGATACCCATGGACTACCGGCGGAATTAGAGGCAGAGCGACAGCTGGGGATTACCGACAAGTCACAAATTGAGGCGATGGGTATCGCCGAGTTCAACGCGGCAGCCAAAGAGTCCGTGCTTCGCTACACCCGCGAATGGCGCGAATACGTCACGAGGCAGGCGCGTTGGGTCGATTTCGACAACGACTACAAAACCCTCGACATCACCTTCATGGAAAGCGTGATTTGGGCGTTCAAAACCCTCTACGACAAGGGTCTCGCGTACGAGGGCTACCGCGTGTTGCCCTACTGCTGGCGGGACCAGACGCCACTGTCAAACCACGAGCTGCGCATGGACGACGACGTGTATCAACCGCGTCAAGACCAGTCGGTCACCGTGGCGTTCCCCCTCGAAGGAGAAAAGGCCGAAGCCCTTGGGCTCTCGGCTGTTCGAGCTCTTGCCTGGACGACCACTCCCTGGACCCTTCCCACGAACGCTGCCCTCGCCGTGGGCCCCGACATCACCTATGTCCTGATTCCCTCGGGCCCGAGTGGGTCCGCTGATTCAGACGGACCAGATCGTCGCCTCGATGGTCGCTACCTACTTGCCAAAGACACCGTTTCTGCCTACGCCAAAGACTTGGGATACGAGTCAGTAGACGAGGCTCTCGCCGCCGTGGAGCGGGAGATTAGGGGTTCGGAGCTCGGTGGAATTCGTTACCAGCGGCTTTTTGACTACTACGCCGACATCGAGCGATATGGCATGAAGAATGCATGGCAGATTCTCGTCGCCGACTACGTCGCGACCGGGGAGGGCACGGGAATCGTGCATCAGGCCCCGGCGTACGGTGAAGATGACCAGATCACCTGCGAACAGGCCGGTATCCCCGTCATCATCTCGGTCAACGATGCAGGCGTGTTCCTCCCCGAGGTGTCTGATGTGGCGGGACAACAAGTGTTCGAGGCGAATAAGCCGCTCACGAAACTCGTGCAGTCGCAAGGTCGTCTGCTCCAGCAGCGCAGCTACGACCACTCCTACCCCCACTGTTGGCGCTGCCGTAACCCCTTGATCTACCGGGCCGTATCCAGCTGGTTTGTGCGGGTGACCGAATTCCGCGACCGCATGGTGGAGCTCAACCAAGACATCACCTGGGTTCCGGGTAACGTCAAAGACGGCCAGTTCGGAAAATGGCTTCAAGGTGCGCGCGACTGGTCCATCAGTCGCAACCGCTACTGGGGCTCACCGATTCCGGTGTGGAAATCGGATAATCCTGATTACCCCCGCATCGACGTGTATGGCTCGCTTGATGAACTGGAAGCTGACTTTGGGGTCCGGCCCGACGACCTCCACCGACCGGCCATCGATGACTTGGTTCGACCCAACCCCGATGACCCCACCGGTCAGTCGATGATGCGCCGAATCCCCGATGTGCTCGATGTGTGGTTTGACTCGGGTTCGATGCCCTTTGCCCAGGTGCACTATCCATTTGAGAATCGAGACTGGTTCGACTCGCACAACCCCGCCGACTTCATCGTGGAGTACATCGGCCAAACTCGCGGGTGGTTCTACACGATGCACGTACTGGCGACGGCGTTGTTTGACCGCCCGGCGTTCTCCCAAGTCATTAGCCATGGCATCGTGTTGGGCTCGGATGGGCAGAAGATGTCGAAGTCTCTTCGCAATTACCCAGACGTCTCCGAGGTATTCGAGCGTGATGGCGCGGATGCGATGCGGTGGTTCCTGATGTCAAGCCCGGTGATTCGAGGTGGCAACCTCATCGTCACCG
Source organism: Pontimonas sp. (assembly GCA_049416945.1). Taxonomy (GTDB): domain Bacteria; phylum Actinomycetota; class Actinomycetes; order Actinomycetales; family Microbacteriaceae; genus Pontimonas. Next base: position 6,490 of record JBMSHQ010000016.1, read on the forward strand.
AAGAAGGCATCCGAGAGGGCGTGCGGCAGTTCCTTTTGCCTCTATGGAGCACGTATTACTTCTTCAGTCTCTACGCCGGTGAGCACACCCCCTCCTGGCGAACCGACTCCACCCATCTACTCGATCGATACCTCATTGCCAAGATGCGCGACACCATCGAAGAAGTGACGACTCACCTCGAGAATCTCGATAGTCCGCTCGCCGCGGCCTCGATCAGAGACTTCGCCGATGTGTTGACTAACTGGTACGTCCGGCGCAGCCGAGACCGCTTCTGGTCCGGTGACGACACCGACGCGGTCGACACGCTCTACACCGCGCTCGAGACCCTCTGTCGAATTGCCGCTCCGCTTGCCCCGCTGATTACCGAGGAAGTCTGGAGAGGCCTCACCGGTGGCGAGAGCGTTCACCTCACCGATTGGCCCGATGCGAAGCAGTTTGGTAGCGACGACGCTCTCGTCGCTCAGATGGACTTGGTGCGAGAGATTGCCCGGGCGGGCCTGTCGCTCAGAAAAGCCCATCAGTTGCGCGTTCGTCTGCCGCTGTCACAACTGACGGTGGTGGTCGACGACCCGGGCGCGATTGAGAACTATCGCGAGATCATCGCCGATGAGTTGAATGTGAAGAGCGTCGAGTGTGTGCAACGCACTGACGATACGAATGAGCGTTTTGGTGTCACTAGTCGCGTCGTCGTAAATGCTCGCGCGGTGGGCCCGCGCCTCGGTAAAGACGTGCAGTCGGTCATTGCTGCCACGAAATCGGGCGACTACGAGATCACCGCAGAGGGTGTTGTGGCGGCAGGCCACACGCTGGTCGAGGGCGAGTACGAACTCGCTCTCGAGGTTGCCGACGAATCTCGAGCTGTCGAATTCATCGGCTCATCGGGATTCGTGCTCTTGCACACCGATGTCACAGAAGAGTTGGAGCGAGAGGGGTTGGCTCGCGACATTATTCGAGCAATCCAACAGGAGCGAAAGAACATTGGTCTTGATGTCTCAGACCGAATTTCTCTCACACTCGATGGTGACGACGCGGTGGCGCAGGCGTTTGAGGCCTATCGCGAGCTGATTACCTCTGAGACTCTCGCTACTGCGGCCCAACTCGGGGACGTGTCAGGTGAGGATGTGGCGGTGGGAAATACCCGCGTGCGAGTGGGAATCGCCAAGGTGTCGTGATGTCAGAAGTTCATCGGGAGCAAGCAGACGCCGTCATTGAGGCGCTGTATGCGCGGATTGGTGAGGGGTCGCCCCAGCCTCGGTTAGCCCCCACCAGGCGGGCTTGTGAGCTTCTCGGCGATCCCCAGCGGATGTATGGAATTGTTCACCTCACCGGATCCAACGGGAAAACCTCGACCGCACGAATGATTGATTCGCTGCTTCGAGCCCACGGTCTGCGATCCGGGCTGATGACCAGCCCGCACCTCACGCGGCTCAACGAGCGAATCGTGATTGACGGCGAGCCCATTTCGGACGAGGCCCTGGTTGCCAACTACAGCGACATTGAACCCTTTCTCCTCATGGTCGACACGGAATTGGCGGCACACGATGAGCCGGCGCTGACTTTTTTTGAGGCGCTCACGGTGTTGGCCTTCGCCTGCTTCGCGGATGCTCCAGTGGACGTGGCGGTGGTTGAAGTGGGCATGGGCGGTGAGTGGGACTCCACGAACGTCGCGAACGCCGATGTCGCGGTATTCACCCCTATCGGCATGGAGCACGTCGACACGCTCGGCCCCACTTTGGTGGACATCGCTCGCACCAAATCCGGAATCATCAAACCTGCCTCCCGGGTGGTGTCTTCTTCCCAGCAGGCGGAGGTTATCGAGGTGTTGCGCCAGGCGTGTGAGCTCAACGAAGCGCCCCTCACCATACTCGGCCGCGACATTCAACTCACCCAGATCACACCGGGCGTCGGCGGTCAATTGATTGATGTTGATCTGGTTGCGGGAAGCTACTCGGGGCTCGTTGTGCCACTGCTCGGTCCCCATCAAGCGGAAAACGCCACCATCGCGGTCGCCGCGGTGGAACAGTTCTTGGGTGGTGGGCAACAGCGCTTGGAACGCGACGTCATTGAAGAGGGACTCTCGCAGTCTTCTAGTCCGGGTCGTCTTCAAGTAGTGCGCACCCAGCCCACCATCATCGTCGATGCGGCTCACAATCCCCATGGCGCGGAAGCGCTAAGCCGCGCGATGATTTCCTCATTTCAATTCTCGACCCTGGTCGTGGTGTGTGGTGTGTTGAGCGATAAAGACGCACGAGGCATCGTGGAAGCTCTCGACCCGATTGCCGATTATTTTGTGGTCACTCAACCGCAGTCCGAGCGCGCTCGAGCAGTGGAGGACCTCGCCGATACTGTTACTCAGCTCGCGGGGCCTGATCGCACGTCGTGGCGACCGAACCTCTCTGAAGCGATCGGGTTGGCCGTTGAGCAAGCAGGACCCGAGGGCGGCGTCCTCATTACGGGTTCGGTCGCGATGGTAGGCGAGGCGATGGAGTTGTTGAATGAGGAAGAGGACTAATGGCGCGCTCACAACCCTCTGCCACGGCGTCGCTAATGCGAATTGCGCTGGGTATTGATTTGGCGATTGTCTTCTTTGGCGCTCTCGCGCTGCGAGGCATCGACGCCTTCCCCGCACTGTGGTTGTGGTCGGGCGTTGCCCTCACCGTGTTGCTCACACTTGTACTGATCCGAACCGTGCCCGCTACCTGGGCGGTGTGGTTAGGACACCTTTTTCATGCGAGCCTGTTGGGCCTCTTTGCCGTCGATTCCGCTGCGGGGCTGAGCGCGCTTGTGCCCATCGGTTTCTGGATTTATGCGTCCATTCGCGGGCCCCAGCTCGACCGACTCAGCGGCGATCGCGGCTAGTCGCCTCCTACACTGAGAAGAACACACGAGAAAGAGAAGCCAGTCGTGAGCAACATTGAAGAAACCCTCGTCCTGATCAAGCCCGATGGTGTGGCACGAAACCTCACTGGTGAAATCCTCCGCCGCATTGAAGCCAAGGGTTACCAACTCGTCGACATTCGACTGGTCCAAGCCGACCGTGAACTCTTGGCCAAGCACTACGCCGAACACGAAGGCAAGCCCTTCTATGAGCCGCTGATTTCCTTCATGGAGTCGGGTCCGGTTGTGGCGATTCGCGTCGCGGGCCACCGCGTCATTGAAGGTTTCCGCTCTCTCGCGGGAACCACCGATCCGACAACAGCTGCGCCGGGAACTATCCGAGGCGATTTGGGCCGTGACTGGGGCCTTGCGGTGCAGCAGAACCTGGTGCACGGGAGCGACTCACCCGAGACGGCTGCTCGGGAGCTCGCACTCTGGTTTAGCTAGAGAGCGAAAAGTAGGGGGAACTGAACCCAAATCGACATCGCGATAACCGCGAAGTTAGCCACCACCGCCACCCAGCTGTAAGGCAGAAGTGCGGTTCCCACTCGCTTCACCCAGTTGGCACCGCCTAATAGCCCATGTTGGGCCGCCCAGGGCAAATACACCCACCACAACACCGAGTGCGATGCCCACACCACCATGCAGTAGAGGCAGAGGTAGCCGATCACAAACACGGCTTGGTAGAACAGCCACATCAGGAAGAACCAGGCGGCAAAGAGGCCAACGGTAAATAGAGCCCAGAACCAGCGGGGTAATTAAGACCCCTGTAGTAACGCCACGGCGATGGTCACGACGACAGCGAAGCCCGCTATCCCGGTGAGCTGATTAGGGGCATCCAGAAAAATACGTGCCTGCCAACTCTCCATCACGCTTCCGCAGGAAAAGAACGGGTTGATGTCACAACTGGGTTGACGGCCCTCTGAGGCCAGCAAGTACCCTTCCCGGGAGAGTGCCCACGACGAAATCAGCGAAATGACGCCGGAAACAAGCATCAACCAGCCGAAACCAAGGGGCGTGTGGCGGGGGGTTTTCACGCCAGACAGTATGACACCTGACGGCCAAGCCGTTCCTGTGCGATAATGATGGAAGGGAAATCGCCCGCGACCGCGCTCCGGGTAACCCGACAAGCTTTTTGAAGTGGCGAGCTACGGCCCCACTTCGCGCCAACACACAGATGTGACGGCACTCCTCAACGGAGAGTCGCACCATATGGGTCCACGCCTCGCGCGGGCGGCCAGGACCACCAAGGAGTCCACCAGCAATGGTGAAGAAAAAAGAAGACGAAAAAGTAGAAAACGCTGCCGCGTCTACCGCGGCAGCCCCTCGCTCAGCGGCTGCGAAGAAAGCCCCCGCGGCAAAGAAGGCCCCCGCTAAGAAACCCGCTGCCGCGTCAGCGAAACCTGAGAAGGCAGCTGAGAAGCCGAAGAGGGCTCCCGCGGCAAAGAAGACGGCCACAAGAGATAACCCCCCCGTGATCGAGGCCCCCTCGTCGCCTCGTCAGTTGGTGTTTGCGGGGCCCGACCCAGAGTTATTTGCCAAGTTCACCCAGTCTGAAGACAGTGGTGAGCGTCAGGTTCGCCGACGTCAACGCACCCGCGACAAAGACGGTGACTCGAGTACGACCGACAAGCGTCGCGCCGTCAAAGAAACTGAAGAAGCCCCCTCCAAACCGCAACGTGTACGTGGCTCTACTCGGCTTGAGGCAAAGCGTCAGCGTCGCCGTGAAGGGCGCGACCAGGGTCGTCGCCGTGCAGTTGTCACTGAATCCGAATTCCTTGCCCGACGCGAGAGTGTCGAGCGGGTGATGGTGGTTCGCGAGAAAGCCGGACGCACTCAGATTGCTGTCTTGGAAGACGGAATCACCGTCGAGCACTACGTGGCAAAAAGCGACGAGGCGAGCCTGATCGGAAACGTGTATTTGGGGCGCGTACAAAACGTGCTGCCCAGCATGGAAGCTGCCTTCGTCGACATCGGACGAGGTCGTAATGCTGTGCTGTATTCCGGGGAAGTTGACTGGGATGCCGCCACCGAAGAAGGCGGGGAACGCCCCAAGCGCATCGAGGCCGCACTCAAGACGGGCGATAGCGTGTTGGTGCAAGTCACCAAGGACCCGGTGGGGCACAAGGGAGCCCGCCTCACCAGCCAAGTCAGTCTGCCCGGTCGCTACCTCGTCTACGTCCCCGGTGGCGGCATGAACGGTATTTCGAGAAAACTTCCCGACACCGAGCGCACGCGACTGAAAGCTATTTTGAAGACTCTGGTGCCCGAGTCGGCGGGTGTGATTGTCCGCACAGCGGCAGAAGGCGCAACCGAAGAGCAACTCACCCGAGACGTGGAGCGTTTGCAGGCCCAGTGGGAGGCGCTGCAAAAGGCGTCGCAGAGCGAAAAGGCTCCCGCTCTGCTGCACAGCGAACCCGACTTGCTAGTCAAAATCATCCGCGACGTCTTCAACGAGGACTTCCAAAAAATCGTCATCGCGGGCGAGGAGCAGCACCGGGTTATTTCTGATTATTTGAATCAGGTCGCCCCCGACCTGATTGATCGTGTGGAGGTGTATTCGGAAGAGTCCGACGCCTTCGATCACTTTCGGGTATCGGAGGCCATCCACAAAGCACTCGAGCGCAAAGTGTGGCTCCCCAGTGGTGGCTCTCTCGTGATCGACCGCACCGAAGCGATGACCGTAGTTGACGTCAACACCGGGAAGTTTGTTGGTTCGGGTGGAAACCTCGAGGAAACGGTCACCAAAAACAACTTGGAGGCGGCAGAAGAAATTGTTCGCCAGCTACGACTGCGAGACATCGGCGGCATCATCGTCATCGACTTCATCGACATGGTTCTTGAGTCGAACCGTGATCTGGTGCTCCGACGTCTCATCGAGACACTCTCGCGCGATCGCACAAAACACCAGGTTGCTGAAGTAACCAGCCTGGGGCTCGTGCAAATGACTAGAAAGCGCTTGGGCCTAGGCCTGCTCGAGACGTTCAGTGAAACCTGTGAGCACTGCCAAGGTCGCGGGGTGATTGTTCACCAGGAGCCCGTCGGCAAGGCCCGAAGCAGCGGAACAGAGGGCCCGCGGAAGCGCCGAGGCTCACAAAAGGAAGCTCCCAAAGTGGCACCTCACGCCATAACCGACGACACGAGAAATGCGCTCGCCAAGATTGCCGCGTCGACGGTGGGAACTGGAAACACGGAAGCGATTCCGGTCATCACCGAGCAACAGCTCGCGGAGGCCGAGAAACCGGCTGAGAAGCCGAAGAAAGATCTTTTAGAGTCGGTGCTGAGCGCTCTTCCGGAGCCTCCAGCTCCGGGTGCAGGTCGACGCCGACGTCGCGCGAGTAGCAAAGGCGTCGTCACCCCTGAGGCGTCAACCGAGATCTAGGTCCAGGTGATGGGGGCAATCCGTGGCGTGACCCGGGAATGGGATGTCGACCTTGGATAAGTTCTTCACAGCGCCGGGGGCCTGCGACCGAGTAGGGCCTGCTAATCCAATCCTTAGGTAAAACATAGGAAGTACACAGTTTTGTCTGGTGGTCTACACCCATGAGTGAAACCGCTTCAGCAAAACCCGCGGCAATCAAAGCCCTAGTAGTAGACGACGAAGAACCTCTTGCCGATCTCGTGGCAATGGCCCTGCGATATGAGGGGTGGGAAGTGAAAACCGCCCACACTGTGGCTGAGGCGCTGAAAGCCCACAAAGCTCTTCAACCCGACATTGCGGTACTGGACATCATGCTTCCTGACGGTGATGGTTTGGGCTTGTTGAAATCGCTACGAAGTACCGACCCGACCTTGCCGGTTCTCTTTCTCACGGCAAAAGACGCGGTCGAAGAGCGAGTCCAAGGCCTCACCCTGGGGGGCGATGACTACGTCACCAAACCCTTTAGCCTCGAGGAACTGGTCGCCCGCTTGCGCAGTGTGTTGCGCCGCGCGGGTAGAACACCCGAGGTTGAACACGCGGTCCTCCAGGTCGGTGACCTCACCCTCAATGAGGACAGCTACGAGGTGTTTCGGGGTGACACGCCAATCGAGTTGACTTCGACCGAGTTCGAGCTGCTTCGCTACCTCATGTCAAACCCTCGGCGGGTGCTCTCAAAAAACCACATTCTCGACCGGGTGTGGAGCTATGACTTCGGTGGTAAACAAAGCATCGTCGAGATATACATCTCCTACTTGCGCAAGAAAATAGACACCCTCGGCCCGCCCCTGATTCACACCGTTCGCGGTGTGGGTTACATGATCAAAGCGGCTGATTAGTGGCTCTGCCATCTCGCAAGCAACGCGAGGAGCGCCCGACGGACTTTCGGCGCCGTTTCGTGTTGGGCGGAATTGGCCTCATCCTCTTTGCGGGTGTGCTGATTGGTGCAGTCAGCACTGCCACGTTAGGTCGACAGCTCATCCAAGACCTCGATCGTGACCTTGTCGATGTGGCATCTCGCCTCTCCGACAGCGTCGATCGTCCCGGAATGGACGCGGTGGGGCCGCGCAACCGCCTCGATCGGCCCGGGTTCGACATCGGAACCCTCATCGCGGTGGTGAGCGGCGACCAGGCTTCCGGTGCCTTCATCGGCCAAAACGGTCAACTCACGGCTTTACCCGATGAAGACCTCGAGGAATTCGCGGGCGAAGTGTGGCAAGCCGATGACCCGAAAACTATCCACCTCGGTGGTGGGTTTCGTGAGGTCAGAACGCTCTTAGTGGGGCAGGTGGGCGAGGCCCAGGTCGTCGTCGGACTTCCGATGACGGGAATCCGCAACACGATTGCCCGGCTCACCTCCGTGATTTTTGTCATCGTCGTCGCTTCGGTGGTGCTCGCAGCGGGAATTGGCATGTGGGGTTTGCGTCTAGCCCTACGGCCTCTCGACCGGATTAGACAGACCGCTGTGGCAGTGTCCAATCAATCGCTCTCTGACCCGCAGTCGCGTCTTCGCGAGCGGGTGCCTGACTCCTTGGCTAACCCCGCTTCAGAAATTGGGCAGTTGGGCGCTGCCTTCAACCACATGCTCGACCACGTCGACACCTCGCTACATGCGAGAACCCAGTCGGAGGAGAAACTTCGACAGTTTGTCTCTGATGCGAGCCACGAGCTGCGGACGCCACTGGCCTCAATTCGCGGATATTCCGAGCTCACCCTGCGACACGGTGACACACTTCCGAGCGACGTTCAACAATCGCTCTCCCGCATCGAATCGGAGTCGATCCGCATGTCCCACCTCGTCGAAGACTTGTTGATGTTGGCGCGACTAGACGAAGGTCAAGTAGCTGAAATGACGTCGGTTGACCTCGCCGACGTCGTGCGAGAAGTGCTCGCTGACGCGGAAGTACGCGCGCCAGGCCACCACTGGGCGTCTAAAGTTCCCTCTCGTCGTGTACCCGTCACCGCCAATCGCAACCAGATGGTGCAGGTAGTGACCAATTTGGTGCAGAACGCGACCGTGCACACCCCAGAAGGCACCGACATTCGGGTGAGTCTCGCCACCCAGGGCGATGAGGTGGTGTTTATGGTCTCTGATTCGGGCCCGGGCATCCCCGAGGAGCTCCAACCACACTTGTTCGAGCGCTTTCGCCGCGCCGATAAGGGCCGCTCCCGCTCCACCGGCAGCACAGGCCTTGGTCTAGCGATTGTTCAGGGCATTGTGGATGCGCATGGCGGTAGCGTCGAGGTGAGCTCAGAGCCTGGAAAAACGGTGTTTACGGTGCGTTTGCCAAAACCTCAGCCCGCCGCCCGCCGTTAGTTGCTCGAGGGCCCGCTCTCGGCTATTCTGTTGTGTTGGCTCTGGCTCGCCATTCTGATGTGGCATTCAGAGGGTAAAGACTCTAATCAAGGTAGGAATTCGTGGTGTATGCAGTAGTGCGCGCCGGTGGGCGTCAGGAAAAAGTTGAGGTCGGTTCGGTCATCACCGTCGACCGTATTGCTGCGGGCGCCGACAAGACCGTTTCGCTGCAGCCGCTGCTGCTGGTTGATGGCGACACCGTGACTCACGACCCTAAGGTTTTGGCCAAGGTGAGCGTGACTGCCGAAGTGATTGGTGACCTTCGCGGTCCGAAAATCACCATCCACAAGTTCAAGAACAAGACCGGGTACCACAAGCGTCAGGGGTTCCGCTCGGAACTCACCAAGCTCAAGGTGACCGGAATCAAGCAGGGCAAGTAGCCGAGGAAGGTTAGACGACATGGCACACAAGAAGGGCGCATCGTCCACTCGTAACGGCCGGGACTCGAACCCCCAGTACCTCGGCGTGAAGCGCTTCGGAGGACAGGTGGTGAAGGCCGGTGAAATTATCGTTCGCCAGCGCGGAACTCACTTTCACCCCGGCACCAACGTCGGACGCGGTAACGACGACACCCTGTTTGCTCTCGCAGCAGGCACCGTCGAGTTTGGTCACAAAGGTGGCCGTCGCGTCGTCGCGGTCGTTTCCTAACAACCCACACCCCGGGCGCGTACTAGCGCCCCTCATGGTCGGGCGGTAGTTCGGTGACCACGTTTATCGATCGAGTCGTATTACACCTGTCCGCCGGACACGGCGGACGTGGTTGTGTGTCGGTGCGCCGCGAAAAGTTCAAACCCCTCGGTGGCCCCGATGGTGGTAACGGCGGTAACGGTGGCGACATCGTGTTAGTCGCAGAACCTCGAGTGACCACCCTGCTGGACTATCACCGCAGGCCCCACCGCTCGAGTGAGTCGGGAAATCCCGGTATGGGCGATAGTCGCCACGGAGCTTCCGCTCCGGCGGTGGAGCTCCCCGTGCCCGTCGGCACAGTCGTCAGTGACTCAGAGGGCAAGCAAATTGCTGACTTGAACGAGCCAGGGATGAGCGTCGTAGTCGCAGCAGGGGGCCGTGGCGGATTGGGTAACCAAGCTCTCGCCACCCCCAAGCGCAAGGCTCCCGGTTTTGCGCTGTTGGGAACCCACGGTTTTGAGGGCGATGTTGTCATTGAGCTCAAAACGGTGGCGGATGTGGCTTTAGTGGGCTTTCCGAGCGCGGGTAAATCGAGCCTGATTGCGGCCATGTCGCAGGCGCGGCCCAAGATCGCCGACTACCCCTTCACCACCCTCCAACCGAACCTCGGCGTGGTCGAAGCGGGCGAAGTGCGCTTTACCATCGCCGACGTCCCAGGTTTGATCGAGGGAGCAAGCGAAGGCAAAGGCCTCGGCCTGGACTTCCTTCGCCACATCGAACGCTGCAGCGTGCTCGTGCACGTCATTGACCTTGCCACGATGGAGCCGGGTCGTGACCCGATGAGTGACTTCGAGGTCATTCGAGGCGAGTTGGCCGCCTACCCGGTTCCCGAAGGACAGATTCCTCTGCTGGAGCGGCCTCAGATCATCGCGCTCAACAAGCTCGATGTGCCCGATTCCCAATCAATGGCGTCGATGGTCCGTGGTGAATTTGAGGCACAGGGCTTCGACGTGTTTGAGGTGAGCGCGGTGAGCCGTGAGGGCCTGCGTGAACTGGGTTTTCGTTTGGGAGAGCTGGTCGCGAAGTCGAGACGGGACAAAGAAGCGGAATTAGCGGAGAGGCCGCGCACCATCATCCGGCCACAGGCCGTAGACGCTCTGCCGTTCACCATTCGCCGAGAAGGCCGCTCCGATGGAGATCTCTTTCGCATCGTGGGGGAGAAGCCCGAAAAATTCATCGAACAAACCGATTTCGATAACGACGAGGCAGTGGGTTATCTCTCCGATCGCCTTGCCGCGCTGGGGCTTGACGATGCGTTGTTCGAAGCGGGCGCTACCCCGGGAGACACCGTAGTCATCGGTGAGGGTGCCGGTCGTGAATTCGATTGGGAGCCCACGGTATCCTCAGCGGGGTATGCGGCACTGGGCTCGCGAGGAACCGATGAGCGCTTGATGGATTCTGGTCGGAAAACCAGGCGCGAGAAGCGGGAAATCTACTACGAGCGGATGGATCAAAAGGCCGCCGCGCGTGCGGAATTAGACGAGGAGAGGGAAGCGGGGATGTGGTCCGATGATTAATTCTCAGGCTGAGCTGCCCCAGGCCCGACGTCTTGTCGTCAAAGTGGGGTCGTCGTCGATCAGCGGCGAGAGGGCACATCAAATGGCCGGCCTCGTGCACGCCTTGGCGACCGCACGAAATCGCGGGCAAGACGTAGTGTTGGTGTCCTCGGGGGCAATTGCCACCGGGATGCCCTATCTGGAGCTGAACGACCGCCCTTTAGATCTCGCGACCCAGCAGGCGGCTGCGGCAGTGGGACAAAACTTGTTGATGCGTCGCTACCAGGACCTCTTTGACGAGTTCGGCGTTATCACGGGTCAAGTGCTTCTCACTGTAGGAGATCTCGAATCAGACCCGCACCGCTCTAACGCATTGCGCACCATTGAGAGGCTCCTGGGCTTGGGAATTGTGCCAATTGTCAACGAAAACGACACTGTCGCTACCCAGGAGATTCGTTTTGGCGACAATGACCGTCTCGCTGCCCTCGTTGCTGAACTAGTCGAAGCAGACGCCCTCGTGCTCCTAAGCGACGTCGATGCGATTTACACCAAACCCCCCTCTGACCCCGAAGCAGAGCCCATCCCGGTAGTGGAGCCCGGCGATGACCTTTCCTGGATTCACGTGGAGAGCGCGGTAGTGAACTCGGTGGGTACCGGCGGTGCCGTGACGAAGGTCAGCGCGGCCCGGATGGCCTCGGCGGCCGGGATTCCCGTGTTGGTCACAGCGACCAATCAGGTCACACTCTCGATTGATGGTGAGGGCCCCGGCACCTGGTTTAAAGCCACCGTAAAATAGGGAACCCACCGCGAGAAAGGCGCCACGGATGAGCAGCGACGAATCGATGGATGCCGCCTTTATCGAGCGGCTTAGCGCGTCAAAGGATGCCTCTCGGGTGATTGGTCAGCAATCCACGGCCACCAAAGATGCCGCCCTCACCGCCATCGCCAAAAATCTCCGCGCCCGCGCGGAGGAAATCATCGAGGCGAATGCTCTCGATATGGCGTCTGGTGAAAAAAACGGCGTGGAGAAGGGTCTTTTGGACCGTCTTTTGCTCACACCCGAGCGAATCGAGGGGTTAGTGTCTGCCGTCGAGCAAATTCGAGGACTCGCCGACCCGGTAGGAGGCGCAGTCCGTGGCTCAACCCTGGCCAATGGTCTGAGGATCCAGCAGGTGCGTGTGCCTTTCGGTCTGATTGGCGCGATTTATGAGGCTCGCCCCAATGTGACCGTCGACATTGCGGCGCTGTGTATCAAGAGCGGAAACGGGGCTATTTTGCGTGGTGGAAGCCTCGCCGAAAATTCCAACCGGGTGCTCATCGATGTCATTCAGCAGGCGCTCGAGTCCGTGGGATTGCCCAGAAGTATCGTCGCCACCGTCGACGACTTTGGTCGGACCGGGGCGACCTGGTTGATGCGGGCGCGCGGTTATGTGGACGTGTTGATTCCGCGGGGGAGCGCGAAACTGATCGAAGCGGTGGTGACCGAGTCGAAAGTTCCGGTTATCGAGACGGGTTCGGGTAACGTCCACATTTACGTTGACGAATCAGCGGATATTGACAATGCCATCGACATCATCGTCAACGCCAAAGTGCAGCGACCGAGCGTGTGCAACTCGGTCGAGACGGTCTTGGTTCACCAGGCCGAAGCTCAGGCGTTGATTCCCCGACTTGTTCCCGCGTTGGTCGAGAACGGGGTCGTGGTCCACGGCTGCGAGGTCACGGCCTCTCTCGCCGATGTGGTTCCAGCTACCGAAGCCGATTGGGAAACCGAATATCTCGCGTTAGAAATAGCGGTTCGGGTGGTAGCGGATCTCGAGGAGGCGATTGGCCACATTCAGCGCTACTCGACGGGTCACACCGAGTCGATTTTGACCAACACTTTCGACCGAGCAGAAGAGTTTTTGCGCCGAGTGGATTCGGCGACCGTGATGGTGAACGCGTCGACGCGTTTTACCGACGGGGGCGAATTTGGCTTCGGAGCAGAGGTGGGAATTTCCACCCAGAAGTTACACGCGAGGGGGCCGATGGGGCTCGCCGAGCTCACCAGCACCAAATGGCTGGTGCGGGGTGAGGGCCAGGTGCGGGCCTGAGACACATCGGGTCGATAACCCGCTAAGTTTGGTGGGGAAATAGGGAGGAAATCACTGTGGAGTTGCTGGATTCTGTTGTCCTAGCTAGCGAGGTCGTTGTCGAATTGCCGATTCCGGCTTGGGCCTATGGCGCGATTTTCATGGGTGGATTCTTAGCCTTGGCGCTCGTCACCTACAGCTACCGGAATGTCTCCAACCGTCATTCACAGAAGCGCCCCCCACAGTCGGGCGGACACCACTAGGAATCAATGGCACGCCATCCTCGCCCCCGTATCGGGATTATGGGTGGCACCTTCGACCCCATTCACCACGGCCACTTGGTCGCGGCCAGTGAAGTGCAAATGCACTTTGACTTGGACCAGGTGATTTTTGTTCCCACCGGTCGGCCGGAAGAAAAGCCCGATGTCACCCCAAGCGAACACCGTTATTTGATGTCGGTGATTGCCACGGCATCAAACCCTAAGTTTCGGGTGAGCCGTGTCGATATCGACCGCCCCGGTGCCACCTACACCGTCGACACGCTGCGGGATATTGGCTCGGAATTTCCCGACGCCGACCTGTTCTTTATTTCTGGTGCTGACGCCATCGCCCAGGTGCTCAGTTGGCGAAACGCCGAAGAGCTATGGGGGATGGCGCATTTTGTGGCGGTGACACGACCCGGTCACGAGTTGAGCGTTGAGGCCATCCCTGAGGGTGTGGTGAGCGTGTTGGAAGTTCCCGCCCTCGCCATCTCCTCCACCGACTGCCGCCAGAGGGTGAAGAACCGCCGACCCGTGTGGTACCTCGTGCCAGACGGAGTCGTGCAATACATCGCCAAACATGGGTTGTATCGGGGGGCGGCATGACCGACACCTCTCCCACCGACCTCCCCTCGCGCAGAGAACTGCGCGAGGCGGGAATGACAGGCCCGATTGATATTCCTTCTGGGCCTCCTCTGACTCGTCGCGAGCGAAAAATGCGCGAGCAGCTCGAGGCGACAGGGGCACTTCCCGTGATTAATCCGGTGAACCCTCCGACGCCAGAAGTCACCCAGGCCCAGACCATCGTCGATCAGCCCCCTGCCCCCGTGGTGCCGGTGGCGTCTGCCCCCGTTGTGGCTGTGCCGCCTGCAACCCCGGCCCCCGCGGGAGAGAGGCCGCTTACTCGTCGGGAACTTCGCGAACAACTGCGCGCTCCAGCGAAGGACTCTCCGACAGTCGCTCCTGTAGCCGAGGATGCGGCAGAGCGGGAGGAAGTCGTCCCAGCGGCCCTCGCCCC